>JAJUGF010000020.1 GCA_029268495.1 Gracilibacillus sp. | reverse complement strand
TTTTTATGAGAGGAGTGAATGAAGATGCTTGTGAGAGACGTAATGAAACAACCTGTCATTACAATGAAAAAAGAAGATACTATCCAAAATGCAATACACCTATTAAAAAAGCATCATATTAGACACATACCAATTATCAATGAGGAAGATAATGTAATTGGTATTGTATCAGACAGAGATATTCGCGACGTGAGCCCATCTACATTAGAGCAATCGACTCAAGCCAATATATTCTCTGAACCTATTTCAAAAATAATGACTTCTCCTGTCATTACAATACATCCAAATGAGTCCTTTGACGAGGTTGCTTCTATTTTTTATGACAAGGAATTTGCTTGTGTTCCGGTTGTAGCAAATCAAAAACTTGTTGGAATGGTAACAGAAAAAGATATGCTATATACGTTTATACAATTAACAGGAACATCTCAACCTAGTACGCAAATCGTAGTAAAGGTTCCCGATCAAGTTGGTGTATTGACAGAAGTAAGTAACATATTTACACAAAGAAACATCAAAATTGTGTCTGTCTACACATATCCTTTACCAGCAACAGCAGGATATAAACAACTTATATTTCGTATACAAACAATGAATCCAATACCTGTAATCAATGACTTAAAGCAATCAAATTATGAACTGATAGATCCAATAAGGGAGGATTCTAATGAGTTCATGTAATGCAAAATTCATTTATTCTAGCAATTTTACAGACTATACATTCCATGAAAATCATCCATTTAACCAACAAAGAATCGAATTAACAAAAAGTTTGCTAGAATGTCATCACACGCTTTCAGGCTCAGATATTGTTATGCCAGTACCTATTGATGAATCCATGTTGCGATTGATTCATACAGAAGACTACATTCAAGCAGTCAAGAAAGCAAGCAACGATCCATCGATAAAGCTACCATCAAACTATGGTATTGGTAGTGCAGATACACCTGCTTTTAAAGGAATGTTTGATGCTGCATTGTTGTTAGTTTCAGGAACAATTACTGCATGTGATTTACTTATCCAAAATGAAACAGACCATGTAGTGAATCTTGGTGGTGGTCTTCATCATGGATTTCCAGATCATGCTGCAGGATTTTGTATTTTTAATGATATTGCGATAGCTATCCAATATATCCTCAACAATACAGATTGGAAAGTATTATATATAGATACAGATGCACATCATGGTGATGGTGTCCAACATTGCTTTTACGATGACCCGAGAGTCTGCACAGTGTCTTTTCATGAAACAGGAAGATATTTATATCCCGGTACAGGTAAAACAAGTGAGCGAGGTATTAAAGAAGGATTTGGATACTCTTTTAATTTTCCATTGGATGCATTTACGGAAGATGAATCTTATTTACATGTTTTTAACCGTGCAATAGATGATATTTGCGCATATTATCAACCAGATATCATTATTAGTCAACATGGAGCAGATGCGCATTATTTAGACCCATTAACACACTTACACTGTACTATGGATATTTTCAATAAAATTCCAAGTAAAATTCATCAATTAGCACATGAATATTGTAATGGCAAATGGCTTGCACTAGGTGGGGGCGGATACGATATTTGGCAAGTAGTACCTCGTGCATGGGGACAGTTATGGAAGATTATGATAAGTAATCAAGCTTTTACAGGTCTCATTAATAAAGAGTGGCTTTCTTATTGGCAAGATAATCAAAGGATTCCATTACCACTAACATGGGAAGACTCTTTGGATGAGTATACGCCTATCAAAAGAAAACCAATCATTACAGATTACAACAATCAAATATTAACACAAGTATTGAAGTTTGTAGAAAATGCTAGTAGTAATCAAGTAAAATAACAGAATGGGTTGGGTAATTATGAAATGATTTGTATGCATAAAAAAAAACCAAAAAAGTTAGATTATCACTCTAACTTTTTTGGGTCGGTACTAAATCGTTTGGATTTTTGTAATGAAAAGCTTTCGTTTGTGGCAACCTCTATATTCTTCTCACAAATTATGAATTGCTTTGTTCTAAAATAATAATCTCTACTCGACGATTTTTACTCCAATTTTCTGGAGAATCATTTGGTACAATTGGTCTTGTATCCCCAAAACCAGCAGCAATAAATCGTGATGTATCAAATGAATTCGTTTCAAGAATATATCGAATCACACTACTTGCTCTCGCGCCAGATAGTTCCCAATTGGAAGGAAACCTGAAATTAGATATTGGACGATTATCTGTATGTCCTTCTACTCTTACCATATTCGGAACATTTGATAATAATGTACTAACTTTATCTAGAAATGGCTTGGCCGGTTCTAATACTTCTGCTTCAGCTGATTCAAATAAGGCATTTTCTTGTAAGACAAGAACGACACCTTCATCTGTTCTTGTAGCTGTAATTACATCATTCAAATTATTCTTATTTAAAAAGGATTCGACTTCTTGTAGTAGTTCATCAAGTGTTTCTTTATCTTCTCGCTCTATATCATTATTGTTTACAACAGGTGGTGTTTCCGCATTGTCTTGATTTGGTGTCGGAGTATCTTCTTTGACAGGCTCTTTTACTTCTAAATTGTTGTCTTCTTTTATCGTTTGTTCTTCCATCATTGCAGGCATCGAGTCAAAAATGCTACTACTTCTTAATGCAATAGCAACCTTTTCAAACTTTTCTGCATCAATTTGAGACATTGTAAAAAGCAAAATGAAAAAAACAAGGATTAGTGTCACCATATCAGAGTATGTTGTCATCCATTTAGGAGCACCTTTTGATTCAGGACGCTTCTTCATTTGTTTACGCCTCATTAAAAGATTCCTCCGTAAACTCTTCTTGCTCTTCTGTTGAATCTAATTGTTTTACTTTATCTGATTGGAATGCACTTAGTTTTTCTTTTAGAATTCTCGGATTTTGTCCTGACTGTACTCCAATGACACCTTCAATAATCACTTGTTTGACAAATATCTCTTCATTTGTTTTTGCTTCTAATTTACCTGCCATAGGTAAGAATACAAGATTTGCTAATACAGATCCATAAAATGTAGTAATCAAGGCAACTGCCATACTCGGGCCTAATGTTTCTGGCTCTTGAAGGTTTCGTAGCATCAAGATTAGTCCGATTAGTGTACCAATCATCCCCCATGCTGGTGCATACTCTCCAGCTTTCTCCAAAATCTGTCGTCCACGATAATGTCTCTCTTCCATTGCTTCTATTTCAGCATTCATAATATCATGAATCACTTCAGGTTCAATACCATCAATTGCTAGAAGAATCCCTTTCTTAATATAAGGATCGTCTACATTCTCTAATTCATTCTCTAATGCAAGTAATCCTTCTCTTCTAGCTCTCTCTGATAATTTCTCAAATAATGCGATTAAATCAGACAAATCATTGTCATTTCGCTTGAATGCTTCTTTAAACACATCTTTTAATGATTTCATTTGTTGCATATTGAAATTTACAAGTAATGCTGCAATAAGTCCACCGATAACGATAAAAATGGAGGACACATGGAGGAAGCTAACAAATCCGCTCATACCACCACTTGAAACAATTCCGAACATAATCATGATAAATCCGACAGTAATGCCAATCGGAGTAAAAATATCTCTCTTTTTCATCTGTATTCTCTCCCTAATGTTTGAAACAATTCAAAGTATACTAGGTAATGAAACCTACAGTATGAATATCGGCATTATTTTTATTTTGTTGAGTTTCTTTTCACAATTTGGTGTGGTAAAACCACATTTTTTTCTTCTACCGTTTCTTTATTCATAAATTTAGTAAGTAGACGCATAGCAACTGCACCAATATCATACATTGGTTGTACAACAGTAGTTAAAGTCGGGCGAACCATTGTTGCTAAACGTGTATTATCAAATCCAAATACTTCTACATCTTCTGGGACATTCATTCCCTTATCTTGTAATCCATGAATAATACCTAGAGCGATTTCATCTGTTGCAGCAAAAATTGCTTTTGGATAATCTTCCATTTCAACAATTTTACTTGCAGCATCAAGTCCAGCCTCATAACTAAAGTCTACTTCGATTTTATAATTTTCATTAAAAGTAACATTAGATTCTTCCAATGCTTTTTTATAGCCATTTAATTTGCGTTCATATACAACAGAATCCTCTACACCTGTAACATAGATTGGATGTTCTGTTCCATTTTCGATTAAGTATTTTGTCGCTTCATATGCTGCTTGTTCATAATCTATGTTCACAGAAGGGATCGTGTCAGAGCCGTCAATAGTTGCCGCAAGCGCAACAGGTACTGGAGATGTCTTTAATTGTTGTACATGCTCCTCAGAAATAGTTGCACCCATATAAATAAGGCCATCCACTTGTTTCTCAAACATTGTATTAATAAGGCGTAATTCTTTTTCTTTATTTTGATCTGAATTACTTAAAATAATATTGTACTTGTACATTGTTGCAATATCATCAATACCTCTTGCTAACTCTGAAAAGAAAATACTTGAGATATCTGGAATAATTACACCAACTGTAGTTGTTTTTTTACTAGCTAAACCACGAGCAACTGCATTTGGGCGATACCCTAAACGCTCGATCGTCGCTAAAACTTTCTTTCTTGTTGCTGGTTTTACATTTGGATTACCATTCACTACACGTGATACTGTTGCCATTGATACATTCGCTTCTCTTGCCACGTCATAAATTGTTATATTCATTATCGTTACCTCCATCTATTTATGCTACTATATGTTTTTCATATATTTTATAATACGATAGTTTTTATGACTTTTCGTATAATCAATATGTATATCATTACTATTATAACAAATATAGTGAAAATTTTTACATGGAAAACATCAATTTTCATAAATATTTTCAAAGAAATGTGAAAAAATCACAAAAACACGCTATTATCTTCTATATTATTGAAAATATGGTGTCAATACAACAAAATAAAAACACAAGCGCATCATAATCGCTTGTGTTTTTATTATTACTTGTTTAATAATTCTTTCATGAAGTTATGGAATGTTGGTATATCCATTTGTTGTTGAGAATCAGATAAAGCAACAGCTGGATCAGGGTGTACTTCTGCCATTACACCATCTGCTCCAATCGCAAGTGCTGCTTTTGCTGCAGGTAATAATAAATCTCTTCTTCCTGTAGAATGCGTTACATCAACCATTACAGGCAAGTGTGTTTCTTGTTTCAAAATAGGTACTGCTGTAATGTCTAATGTGTTTCTTGTAGCTGTTTCGTATGTACGAATACCACGTTCACATAGAATAATTTGACCATTACCTTTTGAATTAATATATTCTGCTGCATTGATAAAATCAGCAATAGTTGCAGACATTCCACGTTTTAATAATACTGGTTTATTTGTTTCACCAGCTGCTTTTAATAATTCGAAGTTCTGCATATTTCTTGCACCAATTTGAATTACATCAATATAATTAATAGCCTCTTCAATATGAGCTGGATTAACAATTTCACTCACAACAGCTAAACCGTACTCTTCAGATACTTTCTTTAAGATCTCTAATCCTTCAAATCCTAACCCTTGGAAATCGTATGGAGATGTTCTAGGTTTAAATGCTCCACCACGAATTAATTTTAAGCCTTCTTTTTTAATTGCAGCTGCAACTTCTGCTACTTGCTCATATGTTTCAACAGCACATGGTCCAAAAATAAAATGTTGGTTCCCATCACCGAATTTATCGCCATTTATATCAATCACAGTATCTTCTGCTTTTTTCTTACGTGATACTAATAAGGCTTTACTGTGATCATCTTCTTGAAGTTCTAGTCCTGCTTTAAAAATCTCTTTGAATAAGTGAACAATCGTCGAATTTTCGAAAGGCCCATTATTGTTTTTTGTGATAAGATTTAACATATCACGTTCACGAACAGGATCATAGCTACGATTTGCACCTTGTTTTTCTTTTGCTTGACCAGTTTGTTGTACTAGTTCCGCTCTTTTGTTAATTAATTCTAAAATCTCTAAGTTTATCTGGTCTAGCTTTTCACGAAGCTGATCCAATTGTTCATTACTCATTATAAAATCCCCCTACTCCTATTTTAAATTACTAAAAAAGTGTTATACTTTCTATATATTTAGGGATTATTATAGCTAAAATTTATCGTCTTGTCACCATTTAGTTATAATATTTTATAGAAAATTTAAAATATTCATACAAAAGAAAGGAAAACAACCATGTCTGATAGAATGTTTGCACTTGATATTGGGACAAGATCTGTTGTGGGTCTGTTAATAGAAAAAATAGATGAAACTTATAGACTGATTGATTATTATGTTGTAGAACATGATGAACGATCCATGTTAGATGGACAAATACATGATATCGTTGCAGTATCGAATGTCATACAACGAGTGAAATACCATTTAGAACAAAAACATCACATTACTTTAGATAGCGTCTGTGTTGCAGCAGCGGGACGTGCATTAAAAACAAAACGAGTGAAGACAACTAAAAACATAGAAAAACAACCACTAATGAACGAAGAAGATATTCTATTTCTAGAATTGGAAGCAGTTCAAAAAGCACAATATGATTTAGCAAATGAAGAAAAAGATAGTAGTAGTCATTATTATTGTGTTGGTTATTCTGTACTTAATTATGTTTTAGATGATGAAATTATTGGTTCATTAATTGATCAACAAGGTACATATGCAACTGTCGAGATTATTGCTACGTTTCTTCCAAAAGTAGTTGTTGAATCATTACTTTCTGCTTTAACGAGAGCGGATTTGAAATTAGAAGCACTCACATTAGAACCAATTGCTGCAATACAAGTATTAATACCCCCATCTATGCGTCGTTTAAATGTAGCACTAGTGGATATTGGAGCGGGTACGAGTGATATTGCTCTTACTTCAGAAGGAACCGTCACAGCATATGGTATGGTGCCTAAAGCAGGTGATGAGATAACAGAGGCTATTAGTGATCATTATTTACTTGATTTTAATCAAGCAGAGCAATTTAAAAAAGATATTACGACAAATAATGTTGCAATGATTGAAGATATTCTTGGTTTTGAACAAGAAGTAACATATAGAGAATTAGTAGATATTGTTTTGCCTTCTGTAGACGAGTTAGCACAAGCAATTGCAGATCAACTTATAACTCTGAATGGAAAGCCACCAAAAGCTGTCATGTTAGTTGGTGGTGGTAGCCAAACGCCTGAACTTTCCAAGCGTCTCGCACATAAATTGAAGTTACCAGAAAATAGAGTAGCTATTCGTGGAGTAGATGCCATTCAACTTTTAGAAAAAAATGAACAGTTACCAATTGGACCTGAATTCATTACACCGATAGGTATTGCAATTGCTGCCAAACAAAATCCTGTACATTATATAAGTGTAACAGTAAACGAACGAATGATCCGTCTTTTTGAAATGAAACAATTAACAATGGCAGATGTTTTACTAGCTGCAGGGTTGAATATCCAAAAATTATATGGAAAACCTGGTATTGCTTATATTATTCAATATAATGGAAAACAATTAACACTACCTGGAAGTTTTGGAACAGCTCCAGAAATATTTATTAATGGTCAAAAAGCATCTGTTGATACAATGATTCAAAACGGAGATACTATCCAAATTAATAAAGGAACAGATGGTTTAAGTCCTGAAATGTCTATAGAAGATTTAGTTGGAGAATGTGATCCATTTGCTATTTTCCTTAATGAAGAACGTAAAGAAATACATCCTACAATTCTAGTAAATAATAAAAAACAAACAGCAAATTATATCATTCAAGATGGAGACAATGTTGAATTTCGACACACCAAAAAATGGGGTGATTTAGAGGAAATTAAAAATAAACACCATCCATTTGTTCTATGGATTGATGATCAAAAGTTAGAAATGAATCAGTATACACATCAACTACTTGTAAATGGCAAAGAAATAAATATGAATGATTATGTCAGAAATGGAGACAAATGTACCATTCAAGTATTGCAACAACCCATACTTGAAGATATAAAATCATATTTCCCCTATCAATGGGAGAAATCAATCGATATTGTTTACAACAATAAACCACTTAAATTATCTAATCAATTAATAGAAGTGACACGAAATGGAGAAGCATTAAAGTGGTCAGATGAACTTTTTCAATACGATAAATTACAATTGAAAAAATTAAGAGATGAACCTTTCATTTTCCAAGATATATTCCGTTTTATTTCATTAGATTTGTCTAATACAAAAGGAAAAATCGTTACTTTAAAAAACAAAGAACCCGTTTCCTTTTTCGAACAACTAAAACCAAACGACCACATAGAAATTTATTTTGATTAAAAAAATCAAAAGCGTAAGTGCCCGTTTAGAAACGTAGCGACTGGAGTGCATCAACAGAAATAAAGGAATCACGGTGAGCTTGCGAATCGATGATGACTTATACTCACCAGTACAAGTGCGACTATACCTCATGTATCCTCATGAGGTAAGTCTTCTATGTTGATCGTTGCTTCGCGAAGTCGCCTAGTTTCTGGGCACTGGAGCTAGACGAATCAAAAGCATAAGTGCCCGGGAAGGATAATTAGACATCGCTTAAATGATGAATTGTGAAATGAATTGTGTGCGTATAACCCGCTCCGGCTTGCCCACTCCCCTTTCCATGGGCTTTTTCCTTCAACTAACTTTCCCAAGCGCAAACCGCTTGGAAAAGTGGATTTTCAGGAAAAAGGATCCCATAGGAGTGGGAGCGTGCGCCTTCGCTTTATGAAGTTCTACAATGCTTGCAAGTGCTAGCATTTTGGATTGTTACAGATAGGCGCTTATTAGTTGATCGTGGTCGATATGAAGTAAAGCAAATATTTTTATTATTACTATAATTGTAGCGTATAAAAAAGCTCCAAATAACCAAATAGAGTGATATCTCAGTTTTCTTCTAATATGCACAAAATCCAAACGATTCGGTAAATAGCTTTCGAATCGTTTGGATTTTTTTAGGTTAAAAAATACTTTTATCACAATCTCTTTTTTATTCTTCACATATTAAATATTAGTTACATTGTCGTCATCTGTTTCATCAAAGGCTTTTGCTGCATCATCGATTGCTTTTGCAACTTCTTCAGCTGCTTGTTCTGGATCTTGTTCTCCTTTAATTTTATCTTGAATAGTAGAGGTTGTTTCTTTTAATTTATTAGAAATTTGAGATGATTTTTGTTGAACCGTTTGTCCTAAATGAGCGGATTGTTCTTTCGCATAGTCTTTCCATTCAGAACCTTTCACATACGCTACATCTTTCCATTCAGATGCACGGTCCTTCACATATCCTGCACCTTGGTTAATATCGCCACGAAGCTCCTTACCTGATTTAGGTGCGAATATTAAAGCTAAAGATGCGCCTACAATTCCACCAATTAGTGAACCAATTAAAAAGTCTTTGCTATTAATATTTTGGTTATCGTCATTTGTGTGTGTAGTGTTTGTTTGATTTGTCATTTCTCATTCCTCCATTATTGTAATTTATTTTTTTTATTTTTGTTAAACAATTCTAGTACGACAGTGCTCCATTTAATTGCTTCTGCTGTAGTTTCTTTGTTCTCATCAGCAATTTTACTAACAGATTGGGAGACATTTTTTATAGACTGAGTAAATTCTTTTACACTGTCACCAACGTTCTTCACCCCATCCATCAGTGGGTTAAGTTTAGCTGTTTTAGAATTTATTTCATCAGCTAATTTGTTTGTTTTATTAAGTAGTGCTGTAGTTTCTAACGTAATACCTTCCATTTGCTTTTCTAATCCTTCAAGTGTATCTGCAACGTTAGACATTGTTCGTTGAGTTTCTTTTAACACTTTCACTAAGTATATAACAAGAACTGCAAATGCAACAGCTGCAATGATTGCTGCTAGATAAAGTAATATCTCCATACTAGTTCACTCCTTAAGTTATGTATATTATAATTATGGTATACCCGAACTCACTTATTCTAAACAAAAAAAAGAAGGAAAAAAACATCCTTATAAACTAATTCTACAAGAAGATGCTAATTCCTTCCACTATTTTAATTATTTTTTTCATATGCTTGTTGATATTTTTGAATATCACCTGCACCCATAAATACCAACACACTATTTTTATGTTGTTCTAATATGTCTACTTGATCTAATTCTAGTACTTTGCTTCCGTCGATAAGTTTTTGCACATCTTGGATTGTTAAATCAGATTGCTTCTCGCGAGCGGATCCAAAAATATCACACAAATAGATACAATCTGCGGTAGATAAAGCAGCTGCAAATTCATTTAAAAATGTTTTTGTTCGTGTAAAAGTATGTGGTTGAAATATTGCTACAATCTCTTTATCTGGATATTTTTTTCTTGCTGCTTCTATAGTTGCTTCAATTTCCTTAGGATGATGTGCGTAATCATCAATTAGAATTTGATTATGGAATGTTTTTTCTGAAAATCTACGCTTTACCCCTTCAAAAGAAACCATTTGATTGATTTCATCTGCTTGCATATTCTCATACTGACAAATCGCAATAACAGCTAATGCATTCAAAATATTATGAGTACCAAAACCATTTATTTGGAATGTGTCATAATAATCATTTCTTACATGTACATCGAATGTTGTCTTCCCATCTTCAATTCGAATATTTTTTGCTTGAAAATCATTATTCTCATTTAATCCATAATATACTACTGGAACTTTTGCTTGTATAGATTGTAGATATTCATCATCACCACAAGCAACTATACCTTTCTTCACTCGATCTGCCATCTGCTGAAACGATGAATATACATCATGGATATCCGTAAAGTAATCTGGATGATCAAAATCCACATTTGTCATGATTGCATAATCAGGTTCATATGCAAGAAAATGTCTTCTATATTCACATGCCTCAAAAACAAAATATTCACTGTTTATATCTCCACAACCTGTCCCATCACCAATTAAATAAGAAATCGGGAAATTTTGTTTCAACACATGTGCTAAAAGGCCAGTTGTTGATGTTTTTCCGTGTGCGCCTGTTACTGCAATACTCGTGTACTTTTGTAACCATTCACCTAAAAATTCATGATAACGATAAAATGGTAAGCCTAAACGTTTAGCTTCCTGAATTTCTTCATGGTCGTCTTTAAATGCATTCCCAGCAATAACTGTCAACCCTTCTTGCAAATTATCTTTTGAAAATGGCAATATAGGTATATTCTTATTTTCAAGTGCATCTTGTGTGAATATATACTTATCAATATCTGAACCTTGTACGCTTATCCCTGAATCTGCTAGTATTTGTGCTAATGCACTCATTCCTGTTCCTTTAATACCAATAAAATGGTAAGCTTTCATAAAATGAACCTCCAACATCTAATCATTGTCATACTTCTATTTCTATACTCGATTATTTTCTGTGCATACGTTATTCAAAAAAATATTTACCCTATTCTATTCTTTGTCTATTTAAATCGTTCATCTAGGCATGCATTCCATAAAAAAATATCATTGTCTATAATATAGGAATTCTTTGAAATCGACAAGTAGCAATTTCTTTATCCTTTTAGTATATGATCAATTTCTTGTCTATTTGCAATAATATCTCTTGGTTTGCTTCCATTTTGGCCTGAGATTATGCCACTCTCTTCCATCGAATCGATTAATCTTGCTGCTCTATTATATCCGATTTTAAATCTTCTTTGTAATAATGAAGCACTAGCGCCATTATGTTCTAAAACAAACGCTATTGCTTCTTCATATAGTTCATCAACATCTTCATTTATATTAATTTGTGCAATTAGTTGATCTTGTTCAAATAAATAATTGGGCTCAGCAATTTGTTTAACATAATGGGTAATTCGTTCAATTTCATCATCAGAGACAAACGCGCCTTGGATTCGTTTCATCTCACCAGATCCATTCTCAACAAATAACATATCCCCTTTACCTAACAGTTTTTCTGCACCTGCCACATCCAGAATCGTTCTAGAGTCCACTTGTGAAGAAACACTAAATGCAATTCTAGTCGGAACATTTGCTTTAATTAATCCAGTTATGACATCAACAGACGGCCTTTGTGTAGCTATCAGTAAATGCATACCACATGCTCGAGCCTTTTGTGCGATTCGACAGATGGCATCTTCTACATCTTGTGGCGATGTCATCATTAAATCTGCTAGCTCATCAATTACAATGACTAAGTATGGCATCCGTTCATGTATTCGATTTGCTTTGGTCATTTTATCATTATATCTTGTTAAATCACGGACACCTTCTTGAACAAACTTCTTATATCGATCTTCCATTTCATTCACTGCCCATTTGAGAGCAGATGTTGCTGCTTTTACATCAGTAATTACAGGTGCAACTAAATGTGGAATGTCATTATAAGGTGTTAACTCAACCATTTTAGGATCGATTAACAGAAATTTCACTTCATCATGATGCGCTTTGTATAAAAGACTTATTAACATTGTATTAATACAAACACTTTTACCAGAGCCTGTTGCACCTGCAATGAGGCCGTGCGGCATTTTTTGTAAATCAGTCACAATAGGTTTGCCTTCGATATCGGCCCCTAACGCGACAGTTAGCGGTGAAGAAGGATTTTGAAATGCTTCTGATTCAAGCATGTTTTGTAAATAAACAGGCTGCGCTATTTCATTTGGAACTTCAATGCCAATTGTGTTTTTACCTGGTATCGGTGCTTCCATACGGATATCCTTCGCTGCAAGGTTTAATTTAATATCATCAGTTAAATTTTTTATTTTGCTCACTTTCACACCTGGTTCTGGTTGAATTTCAAATCTTGTTACACTAGGCCCTTGTGTAGCACCTACTACTTTTGCCTGAATGTGAAAATGATTCATGGTTAATTGTAAACGATCCGATTGTTCCTTTACCCAATCTGATTGTTCAGATTGATTCATAGGTGCATCATTTAATAAGTGATAAGGTATTTTCTTTGTTACGATTGTATTTACAGGAGTATGATGGATCGATTCTGTATGTGTTCTATTGATTGGCTTATTTAATTCTTGCTGTTTCTCCCATTGTCTTCGTTTATCTCTCGGTGTCATCATCACATTGACTGGTTTTTTAAAAGTATGTTTAGTTGGTTGTTGAGCGAATATTGGTTCTTTTTTCGTACTTGTTTCTTGTTCTCTCTTTCTTTCAAATGCTGGTTTTTCCATTATTTCAGTTGCATTGTTCAACTCACTTACTTGTTCATCATTTGCCATTAATTCTTTGGTTACATGATTTTCTTGATTCCTACTTACTTTCTCGTCATCCACTAATTGTTGCTCTATCTTGTTAGGTAATACTTTCTCTTCTTCCACTTGTTCTGTTTCTGACGTCATTACGTTGCTTAGGACAACATTCTCATCATCATCACTCTTAAATTGCTTTTTTTGTTGAAAGCCATGGATTGGTGATGGTACACTACTTACCTTGAATGGCTTTTTCTGTTTCCTCTCTTTTGGTTCTTCGGTTGTTTGATTAGATGCCACGTTATTTGTTTCTTTTCGCTTATTTGGTTTATTTGGCTTAACTTCATCCATTCTTTCAGTATGTAAATGTGTTTTTGGATATTGGTACGCTACTTTTGTTTCAATTGATTTGCGTTGAAATGTATGATGTTGTAATTCTAATTGTTTATTTATATCATTATTTTTTATTTTCTCATTACTTGATATCAGTTCTTCCTCATCATCAAATAAATGATCCCATTTATTTTTTAAATGTTTCCACATCTCTTTCACTTCCTTTATATAAAAAGCCATTATAAGACTTTCGCTTAGAAACATAAGAACACCCGTTCCGACATAGTTAAACATGTTGTCTACTTAACTATAATGGACAGGCGTCATGTAATACAATCATTTACATCTTGTAAGTATATCAATAAAGAGGCTTGTGAACTCTTCAAGGTTTCTTTCCTCTTACATCACATCAAAGTTATTTATTATTCTATCACGAAATGTATTCTATGAATAGATACGTCCACATCATTTGTTTTAACGTGTTGGACAAATAATAAATTAGATGTAGTTCAAATCACTCATTCATCAAAAATAGCCTGTCTCTTTTCATCAACCATATTGATTACTAAGAGTCAGACTATCTTTACTACTTATTAAAATTCAAATGGTTCACCTAATACATAGTCATTTGGTAACACATAAATCCCTTTTTCTTTCGGAGCATTAGGTAATCCTAATTCTTTTTGAGAACATAACATTCCAAATGAATCTACCCCTCTTAAATTAGACGGCTTTATTTCTAATCCGCTTGGCATGATTGCGCCAACTTTTGCTACTACCACTTTTTGATGTATGTCCACATTTGGTGCACCACATACAATTTGTAATGTTTCCTCGCCGATATCTACTTGACAAACTCTTAATTTGTCTGCATTTTCATGTGGCTTCATTTCTACTACTTGCCCCACAACAAATTTTGGAGATAAATCGATTGCTAACTCCGTTGGCACATTATTTTTTTTGAAAATTTCACCTAATTTTGACACGATTGTTTCATCTACTACTATTTTCCCTGTTACTAAGTCACTCATATAACTAGAAGCATGGAAAATATTATATCCGATCACTTCATTTGTTTGGTTTTCTCGTATCTCTACAACGTCTCCATATGTTTCAAATGTAATGTGATTGTGTGTTACAGTTTTTAATGGTAATAACAGTACATCACCAATTCCTTGTTTATTATAAAAAATATGCATATATATCTCCCTTTCTGAATCTACTCAGTAACTTTAATAAGCTTATACATTATTGCTTTGGTTTGTTCTTAGCTAAAATAAATACGGGTTCCAGCTTTTTATTATCATACACAAATGGTAGCGATGTTATTGGAACTCTACCTTCAGCAAAGAATTGCATTGTCATCTGTGCGATTATATCATAACCAGTTTCATTTTGGATATCTGCCACAATCAAAACATCTTGGTGTGGAACTGCCACTACTAATTCTCCGATTGCATTTGCTCTCATTTCTTCTAAAAATACTTCATTTAGTATTCTACTCGCATCATAGCCGTCTTGTGGTGAAATAAAATAAAAATCATTATCCGCTACACGTTGTTTCTTTGGTGTAATCTTTAACGATCGTATGTTAAACAATGCAATTTCCTTTAATCTTGTTTCATCCAAATTGTACTCAGATATCATCGTTTCATCAATTAATTGATACGTATTGCCTAAGTCAAGTGCATAATAAATATTTGTTTCTGCTGTGTGTTTAGTGAAGAGTAGTTTTTTCCCTGATTTTGTTTTCTTAGGAAAAGAAGTTGCGCGAATTACAGGAAAGATGTGTTTCTCTTTACCAGTTAATTCATGCTTTTCTTTCATCATTTTTAATGATTCTGTAACATGATAGTGTAATTCGTCCACAGCTTGTTCCCCGCGTTGTTCATATTTAGCAATTACATTAGGTAATTTAATAGAAACTCCTTCTTTTGTTTCTTTCCACTCTATTCTATATATATCTTTATCACGTTGATAGGAGATTCTCCAATCATCATTTTGAAAAAGTTCATCTAATTTCTTTTTCATTTTTAATGTAGTCATTTTCATTTTCATCATCCTCCTTAAGGAAGAAACAGTCATCATCCTATTGTATCACGCTATATATTTGTAATTCAAGAAAACGATGTTGTGCATAAAATATAAAAACCGAGCAACCAGAAAGTATCTTCCATTGCTCGGTTCGTCATTCACGATAGATTAGAATAAATCAGTAAGAAATGCTTCAATTTCTTCTTGTGATTTACGCTTCTTACTAACAAAGCGATCCACTTCTTGTCCCTTGTTATATGCAACAAAACTAGGTATTCCAAAGATGTCATTTTTTATACAAATATCAATAAAGTTATCACGATCTACGGAATAAAACTGATAATCAGTAAATTTCGCTTCTATTTCTGGTAATACCGGCTCAATTACACGACAATCCGGACACCAATCTGCAGTAAATAAGAAAATTACTTTCTCTTCTTGTAATAATTGCTCATATTG
>JAJUGF010000019.1 GCA_029268495.1 Gracilibacillus sp. | reverse complement strand
CTGAACAAACGAATATATTTCCTTTGCAGTTTTGTTCTTTTCACGTATATGAAAAAAATCAATAAACGGCTCAACAGCCATAACAACATGCAAATCTCTTACCGACAAATAACCATTCGACACAAGATGAACCCCCTCCAATAAAACACCCCCTTAAATTCAAAAGCAAAAGTGCCCGATTAGAAACGTAAGGACTGGAGTGAATCAAACAAAATAAAGGAATCACGATGAGCTTGCGAATCGATGATGACTTATTGATGGTTGATTCGCGAAGTCCTCTAGTTTCTGGGCGCTTGAGCTAGACGATTCAAAAGCGAAAGTGCCCGGTTAGAAACGCAAAAAACCACTCTCCCAATAGGAAGAGTGGTGAAATAGACATAGTATAATACTCGACTATCAACCATCACTTCCCTCCGCTAGTATTAACTAGATCAGGTTATAAGAGTCCGAAAAAAATCGTCTCAGCCAAAAGGCTCCCCTAGTGAATCGATACACATATTTAATTTAATACAACAACAGAATAACATATTTGGTAATACAAGCCAATAGTTTTTTTTGTAATTATATCTATTTAGTAATAATGAATATTCATAATAATTTCCAAAAATAAATAAAAAGTTGTTTATTATTTTTTTATTGGGGAAGATATAGAGTAGACATTAATTAGTAAAGTTAATTATGAAAGGGAGTATTTAATATGGCAAAAGACGAAAAAAAATTACAAGAATTGATTGATGGATTAAACGTGGACTTAGCACA
Source organism: Gracilibacillus sp. (assembly GCA_029268495.1). Taxonomy (GTDB): domain Bacteria; phylum Bacillota; class Bacilli; order Bacillales; family Amphibacillaceae; genus Gracilibacillus; species Gracilibacillus marinus. Next base: position 16,739 of record JAJUGF010000019.1, on the reverse strand, counting down.
TGAATATGCTGCAACAATTCAATACACATATCATGCATCAGTAGTATCAGGATTATATAGATCATTACTTAAACCATTCTTTGAAGATGAAATTACGGATGAGATTGGTCATGCATTATACTTATCAGATAAAATTAAAACATTAGGTGGTATACCAACAACGACACCTGCGAAAGTTGAGCAATTAACAGATGTGCAAGAAATGCTTGAAGCGACTTATAAAGCAGAATCTGAAACAATTGAACGTTATGAAAAACGTAAACAACAAGCAGAAGAATTAGGTTTAACAGAACTTGTAGTAAAACTTGATGATATGATAGCAGACGAAACAAATCATAAAGAAGAAACAGAGAGATTATTACAAGATAAATCATTCTTTAAATAAGCATAAAGATACACCTATGATGAAACGATACAAAGTTCCGTTTTATAAATAATTGCAATTGATAATCAAAGTGAGGATGGAGTTATATAATTCCATCCTCACTTTTCTTTGTAATGTTCAAATCCACCACTATTTATAGTCATTTTTCACAGAAACAAATCATAATAAATCTTAACACTATCCACTTGTTTAATAGTTATGCCAATTGAGCTAGTTATTCATATTTAGTCATCCATTTAGCCTAGTGCCACATCAAGAATCATCATCAAAACAAACCCCACCATTAAGCTCATGGAAGCAAGATCCTTGTTACCTTTTTCTTGAGAGCTCGGAATAACTTCTTCAGCGACAACAAATATCATTGCTCCTGCAGCAAAACTTAATGCATAAGGCAGTAATGGTTCAATAAATGCCACAGCTAATGCACCAATTACTGCTGCAATAGGTTCAACCATACCTGAAAATTGTCCGTAAAGAAAACTTTTTCTGCGGGACATACCTTCGCCTCTTAAAGGCATTGAAACCGCCACACCCTCGGGAAAGTTTTGAATACCTATACCAAGTGCAAGTGTCAAAGCACCCGCTAAAGTAGCTTCTGTACCTCCATTTGCAAGTGCACCGAAAGCAATACCCACTGCTAAACCTTCTGGAATATTATGAAGAGTGATGGCAAGAACTAACAATGTACTTCTGTTTCTTTTATTAGGTAAAAATCCTTCCGCTTTGCTATCAGATGTATTTGGATGAAGATGAGGTAACATCTTATCAATTGCCCATAAAAAAAAACCACCTAATAAAAATCCAATTGCTGCTGGAAACCAAGCACCTATATCATTATCCTCGGACATTTCTATTGCTGGGCCTAATAAAGACCAATAACTTGCTGCAATCATAACACCTCCAGCAAATCCTAACATGCTATCTAGTAATCGCTGGTTTATTGTCTTTGTTGCAAAGACGAGCATAGCTCCAAGCGCAGTCATTCCCCATGTAAATAACGTAGCAATAAATGCTTGCCCCACAGGATTAAAGTTTTGAAAAAATTCAACCAAAAAAAGGACTCCTTTCTTAGAAATAAACTAGGAATCAGAATGTTCTCTTAAGGAAAGATTTTAGGTCTAAGTGAACAAATAGTCAACTATCTACTCTTCATACTATCTGAAATATTTATATGTCTATAATAGCAACATATCAATCTAGTTCCTTACTTTCACTGCTTGTTATTTTTAATTTCCCACATCTAATTTATACTGTCATGATATAATGATTAAAAAAGGGGGAACTTTGTAATGCTTGCTGATTTAATTCAATCCATAGAAGCTGATTATCCAAATATGGTCGAAACAAGACGTTATTTACATGCACATCCTGAGTTATCCTTTAAAGAAAAGAACACTGCTGCATTTATAGAAGCATTTTATAAAGAATTAGGCATCCCATATAGAGCAAATGTCGGTGGTAATGGCATTGTTGCAACAATTGAAGGAAGTAAAAAGGGTAAAACAATTGCATTGCGTGCAGATTTTGATGGACTACCAATACAAGATGAAAAAAAGGTACCTTATGCTTCAAAGAATCCTGGAGTAATGCATGCATGTGGGCATGATGGGCATACCGCAACTTTGCTTCATGTTGCAAAAATACTACATATGCACAGAAATCATCTTAAAGGTAAAATTGTATGTATTCATCAACATGCAGAAGAATTCGCTCCGGGTGGGGCTTTATCCATGATAGAGGATGGTGCACTTGAAGGAGTAGATTATGTGTATGGGACACATTTATGGACAAGTACACCTTATGGAACGATTCAAACTTCACCAGGTAATTTCATGGCAGCTGCAGATAAATTCATCATCGAAATTATTGGACATGGTGGACATGGTGGAATGCCACACCAAACAATTGATCCGATTATTATCGGTTCTCAATTTGTATTAAATGTACAACAATTACTATCAAGACGAATGGATCCATTACATACAGCGGTAATTTCAATCGGTAAATTTCATGCAGGTGATGCAAATAATGTCATACCAGAAAGAGCTGTTCTTGAAGGGACTGTCCGAACATTTGATGCCCAATTGCAAGAATTTATTATAGATGAAATGGAAAAAATCCTTCATGCTACATGTCTAAGTTATGATGCAGATTATTTATTTGATTATCAAAAAGGCTATCCACCTGTTGTCAATCATCCTAATGAAGCTCAATTTGTCCTAGAATGTGCCAAAGAAGTCCCAGAAGTTACCCGAACAGAAATGGTTACACCAAGTATGACAGGTGAAGACTTTAGTTATTACTTGCAGAATAAACCTGGTGCTTTTTTCTTTACTGGTGCACAAGTCCTAGACAAATTTGTTCCACACCATCATCCATTATTTGATTTTGACGAACGTGCTATGTTAGTTGCTGCAAAAACATTTTTTCATTTAATTGAAAAAACAAATTCGTAAATCTACTTCTCGTAGTAGGTTGTTCTATAAAAAAATGCAAGATGGAGTTATCGTCACAAATCCAACTTGCATTTTTATATCACGGACAAAAATCTTTCCATCGATTTCGACACATAAGTCTCAAATCTAATCTAATTCTTTTCATATATCTATCCCCTATTTTCCAATGTTTTTCGAACTTAGGAGACGGTTTTTTTCATAATATAGAAAGGGATGAAAAATACAACAAAAAGAATACTCATAATAAGCATAATACTTGCTGTTAAATAACTCTCGATAAAGAATAAAGCAATAGTAAACACAACCATTTGGACAGCCATGAGCCATTGTATCCAATTAATAAATCCATTCAACCGATCAGACTTAGGTATTGGATATAAATCCAACCATATTATGGAAATGTGATGCTTCCATAATGGTATGAATTGAATAAATGTCATATAGCTAAACAAGAAACCAAAGAGTAACTTCACCCATATATTAGGGATATAGTAAATTAATACAATTCCTAGTACTAGCAGCCGTATATAGATTCCCATATACTCTGAACTTCTAGCTGTTGTTAATCGATATAAATAGGAAAATGTATTTGATTGTTTAAAATGTAAACTTTGAACGAATAGTGTTGCAAGTAATGCTCGCTTCTTTACTGTTGTCTCTAGATGAGGCACTTCTGTAAACATATTTGCTAAACGATAGAATGATCTCATCCTTAAATAATCTCGTTCAATTAGTAATTCCCAATTAATACCGTCACTTTTATTACTTAAAAGATAGTTATAACCAAATAACACGATTAATAATATTGTCACAACTCCACAATAGATTATTTCTTGTTCAATAAAGAAATATATTAATCCACTTATTAAAAGAAACCGTACAATATAATCCATTCTCCTGCTAAGTTGATCTCGTACTTTCAACATCCACCAATTTGCTATTAAACTCCAACACTTGATGATTAATAAAAGCAACAAAAGTAACCCATACTCTCCGTGATTGATACTTTCCAAATATAATGGTGCAAGCACTACATATACAATCAGCACCATATAAAGTTGCGTCACATAACTATATACTAATGTACGGATAAAATAAGTAGACAGTTGCTGTTCTGCTGGAAGTAAAAATACAATATCCGCTTTTTTTAACAGTGTTTGTATTGGGGTATATGTTGTGAAAAACCCTAATGCGACAGCAATAATAAATGCAGAAGGAAAATCGTCAGGAATTGTTTGCAACCATTGTTGATAATATACCGCTAATGCAGAGAACATAAAAAACATTGCAATAGCTAAATGTCCCGTAAAAATATATTTTAAATATCGATTTAATTCCTTCAAATGTTGTTTAAACCGTTCTTGAAATAATAGTTTTCCATCAAGCATTGGCATCGGCTTCCTTCGTTAATTCAATATATAGATCATCCAATGTAGCATTTGGCTTGTTAAATTCTCTTTGTAATTCAACCAATGTTCCTTGTGCTCGTATCTTACCATCATGTAAAATGACAAATCTATCACAGTATCTCTCCGCTGTCGCAAGTATATGTGTGGACATCAATACTCCTGCACCATTTTCTCTCATTTCATTCATCCATTGCAAATAAGACTGTATACCAAGAGGATCAAGACCTACAAAGGGTTCATCTACAATATAGAGAGAAGGTTCTACCAAAAATGCAGACATAATCATTACTTTTTGGCGCATCCCTTTAGAAAAGTGAATCGGGAATCCCTTCATCTTTTTCTCTAATCGAAATTCTTTAAGTAATGGTTTCACTCTGGATTCGTATTGTTCTTTTGTTAAGTTATATGCCATTGCTGTTAATCGTAAATGTTCTTCTAATGTCAATTCATCATAAAGTACCGGCATTTCAGGTATGTAAGTAAATTGTGTACGATACGTATCTTTTGTTTCTCTATATGTTTTTCCATTTATACTGACTTGTCCTTTTTTTGGTTGCATAAGTCCAATGATATGTTTAATTGTCGTACTTTTCCCTGCACCATTTAGTCCAATTAAACCAACAATCTCTCTTGGTTTCACTTCAAAAGAAATACCATGTAATACATTTTTATGTGTATAGCCACCCTCTAATTGTTCTACAACTAATAATGAATCCATATCTTTCATCCTCCTGTACCAATACGATCAAATAATTGTCTGCGTACTATAAAAATCTTACCATTTTGTTAACAATATGCCAAAAATAATGAGTGAATTCGGTGACAGTATTGCGCTTCTCATGAATTATTTATACAATAGATATATACATAGAAATAGTAAGTATAACGATAGATGACATAATAAAAGGAGCGAGTATTTTGACAACACATTCAGACTGCATTTTTTGTAAAATTATAGCGGGCGATATTCCTTCTGCAAAAGTGTATGAAGATGAGGATGTTTTCGCATTTCTTGACATAAGCCAAGTAACGAAAGGACATACATTGGTCATCCCAAAAACACATACAAAGGACATTTATGAAACGAATGAAGAAATAGCGGCCAAAGTATTTAGTCGAGTACCAAAAATCGCAAATGCGATAAAAAAAGCATTTGAACCTGTTGGGATTAATATACTTAATAATAACGAAGCACCTGCTGGGCAATCTGTCTTCCATTTGCATATCCATCTAATCCCACGCTATGGCAAAGAAGATGGATTTGGGGCAAAATGGATTACACATGATCAAGATTATACAAAAGAAGCCCTTTCAGAGATCGCTACAACGATTTCCAACAATATCTAACACGTACCATCATATACTATATGTATATAAATCCTTAAAAATGAAGGAAATACGTTTTATTCTTATCGATACAGTGAATAATACTAACAAAGTAACCAATAAATGAGACATCTTTTTCTATTAAGTTGAAATGCTACTAAAAAGGAGTGGAGCAAATGATGAATGCTAAGTCATTACTATTAGGTCTAGTTGTAGGTGGTACTGTTAGTGCTGCTGCAACATTACTGAGTACACCGAAGTCTGGAAAAGAATTAAGATATGATGTTAAAAACAAAAGCAATGAAGCTGTGTATGTCATTCGTAATTTAAAAGAAGACGGCATTGATTTAAAAGAACAAATTACGAAAACTTCAAAAGAAGGTGCTGCATTAATTAAAGATCTTTCAGCAGATGTGAAACAATCCATCGAATCATGGAAACGTACGGTTGAACCACATCAAAAAAATATCCAAAAATATTTAAATCAAATTGAAAAAAGTTTAAGGGAACTTGAAGAAAAAACGAAGAAACATACAGAGGAAGCAATGTAATATCTTATTTCTTCAAGAATAATTAGTAGAAAGAGCGGCTATATTTTAGTCGTTCTTTTTATATTTATCATGTAGATGTAATAATTGTTTCATTAACTCGCTGTATATTCCTTCATGTAAGAATGCCTTTATCGTCAATTCAGGATCTAACTTCTCACATAAACTTCCGACAAACCAGATTAATAATTTATCAAAATTTAAATACCCTTCTTCTTTCCATTCCGTAAAAATGTCATCTAATTCATCTAATAGCGCTAATAATTGATGATATTCTCTTTCGGAAATATTATTTTCCACTAATAACCTTATTAAAGGATGCTGTTCAATATTACTAATAGAAAGTAACAAATACATATGAAATTGTTGTTTCTTAAATTCCCTTTCCATGTCCATATGAAAACATACAACCTTTCTATCAAACTAAAGTCATCTTACCTCGTAAAAGTATAGTTTACATTATTTATACATTTAATTGAACTATTACGTCAATATTAACACAGGATAACGTTTACATTTATTTTTTTTCAAAAACCTGTTGATTTTTTATTTGAATCATACTATAGTCATTGAAGTGTTCCATTTGACAATAGATTTTTATGTGATTGAGGTGATTTTATGAACTGTTGGGGTTCCATTAATATAAGACGACAATTAGGTACAAGAAGAAGCATCATTCTAGCAATGTTGTTTGGATTTTCGTCATTTGTTTTATTGTATTTACCATTAACACTTATTCATAAGGATGCTCGAATTGTTGACCATGGGTTGCTTCCATTATTAATTGGTTTGGCATTATTACCATTAGTTCATAAATTTCTACACGTCATCCCATTTAAATGTGGAAATAAAAATATGAAATTGTCATGGTCGATTGTTATTAAATGCATACCATATTTCAAAATATGCGCAAATACAAAAGTGTCAAAACCGACCGTATTAATTGCGTTACTTCTACCAACATTACTCATTACAATTCCATGTATTGTTTTAAGTTACGTATATCCAAGTTATTATCCGTATTTATTATTGTTTAGTGCGATTAACTTAAGTCTTTCCTATTCTGATTTTGTCTACTTCCGACATATTTGGAAAGCACCAAAGAAATGCATTATTTCTAATGAAGAACAGGGATATGATATATTAATACCACGATGAGGTTTAACAAAAGAATTCATTAATTTTAAAAATCCAAGCGATTCGAAAGCTATTTATCGAATTGTTTGGATTTTGTGCGTATTAGGAATAAAATGAGATACCACTCTTTTGAGATTCAATATGTGCTTGCAACGATAGCTGAAGGAGAAAGCGGACTGGGCTATACGTATATAAATCAATTTATAATTATTAATTAAATTGATATCTTATCATCCAACAATAGGTTTCAGTGCGTTTTTTTACTTCAAAATAATTATAAAGTATACCGATGTAGACAAAGTTTACTATGTTTTTTATTGTTATACTGTTCAAAGTGAGCAATATTTGTTAAAGTAATGTCATGAGCATAAGGAGGTCGTATCATGATTTTTGTTTTCGTGATCTTTTCACTTTTTGTTCTCTTCATTTTCAATTCTTTAACTTTACGTCTATGTTTACAAACTGAAATGGGAGAAGAAAAGCAACCGAATGTTTTTCGAACAATAAATGTATTGATTACAATATTACTAATTTCTTCATATGTTGAAGTAACTTACATATAAAAAGAAAGTATTAAATAACGTCTCATAACATAAGAAATAGCTATTTGATGAAAAATAAGTAAAAATAGTGGAATCTTACATTTTTTTGTTTTATTTCGGTGAAAATATGTTATATTATTGCAAGAGAAAAAAAGCCTTAAGAATAGTAGGAGTGTATTTATGATGAAAAAACTTTTAATGTCAGTAACATTCGCAGCAAGTGTAATCGCGTTATCAGCATGTTCTTCAGATGATCCAGAAACTGTTGTAGAAACAGAAGCAGGAGATGTAACAAAAGAAGAATTCTATCAAGAACTAAAAGCAACTGGTGGAGAAAGTGTTTTACAACAACTAGTTCTTCAAAAAATCCTTGAGGATAAATATGAAGTTTCTGATAAAGAAGTAGATGCAGAACTTGAATCATATAAAGAGCAATATGGTGACCAATGGGAGTCTGTACTTCAAGGAAGTGGCTATGCAGATGAAGATGCATTTAAAGAAGACTTACGTATGAATTTACTTCAAGAAAGAGCAATTACAGAAGATATTGAAGTAACAGATGAAGAAATTAACACTCGTTATGAAAGAATGCAAACAGAGCTTGTTGCAAGTCATATTCTAGTAGCAGATGAAGACACAGCAAATGAGGTACTTGATAAATTAAATAATGGTGAAGATTTTGCTGCATTAGCAGAACAATATTCTACAGATACAGGTAGTGCTGCAAATGGCGGCGAACTTGGACAATTTGGTCCAGGGAAAATGGTAGCTGAATTTGAAGATGCGGCATATGCACTTGAAGTAGATGAAATCAGTGAACCTGTACAATCACAACATGGTTATCACATTATTAAAGTAACAGATCGTGTTGCTATTGAAGATGTTGAACCATTAGAGGACATCAAAGACCAAGTAAAACGTGAAATTGCATTATCTAAAGTAGATAGCACTACAGCACAAACAAAACTTCAAGACTTACTTGATAATGCTAAAATTGATGTAAAAATTGAAGAATTCAAAGATTTATTCGAACAACCTGAAGCTACAGAAGGAACTACTGATAGTGGTGAAGCTACAGAAGATACTGAATCTGGTGAAGCTACAGAATAATTACAATTAAAGTTACACGTATCTCGTTAGAAATCTAATTTAAATCAAAGTAACTTTATTAATTTCTTATAAGAATGATGCCCTATCTCTTTACCCAGAGATAGGGTTTTTCCTTAAATCGGAAGACAAGTACATCAATAAAAGGAGTGTGTAGATTGACAGCAAAAACATATTTTTATGATAGTATTCCAGTTGTATATGATATAGCGGAAGAAGAAAAGAAAACAATCCTCTCCAAGTTCCCTGCAGCTTTATTACCAAACGAACAAACGACTTTCCGTTTGGATGAAGCAGAAAAAGGGCAACATATACGTACTACATTACTTGTTAGTGATTATGAAGTAAAACAAACAAAAACAAATAAACGCTTTTTAAAGATATCCTTTCAAAATCAATCTGGTAACATACCTGCAAAAATGTGGGATAATAATGATGCTGTTGCTACGTCTGTTCCTTTACTCGAAAAGCATGCAGTCTTTCAAATCGATGGTCAAGTGGACGAATTTAATGGATACAAAAGTGTAACAGTACGAGCACTTACACCACATACAGAGAATATTGATCCATTTCAGTTATTAGCTTTTACCAAGCAGAATATGGATGAACTTACATTAGAGCTATTTTCCTATATTCATGACTTACAAGAGCCATTTAAGAGCATTTCTCTACATGCAATGGACGCAATGTGGGAAAGTTTTAGACTAAGTCCTGCAGCCAAAGGGCATCATCATAATTATTTAGGTGGACTTCTAAAGCACACAATTGGTTTGATGCGTTTTTGTCGTTATATCGTCAAATTAGAAGAAAATCCTTTTCAAGCAGTTATTAAGCTCATTCATCAAGTAGAGAAACAATATAAACAAGAAATATGGCATGATTTAAAGCAAGATACAGACGTTGGAACACGTTTTGTATGGAAAGATACGATTGATCATTTATATTCTATGCTGCATGGGATGTCTGCATATAAACTAGAACAAATTAATTATGATGCATTAATGACAAGTATTTTATTCCACGATATTGGAAAATTATTAGAATATGATTACGCGAGTAAATCACTTGATACGTTTACATACTTGTATCCTACAGCTTACTTTGAAGAAGAACAAAGAAAGCAAGCAGGAATATCTATGGATCCGTTAGGTGTGATGGTGGGACATATACCTTATGGTGTATTATTATTAAATAAAGTAATTGAATCAAATAATGTCTCTATCTCTATGGAATCCATTCACTTAATGACACACTGTATTCTTTGTCACCATGGCTTGCCAGAATGGGGCAGTGCTGTAAAGAAACCATTAAATATCGAAGGATATATTATTCATATTGTAGACTTTTTAGATAGTCGATATGAAAATACTGAAAAAGACTCTGAGAAATAAAGGAGAAAAATAACGTGAATTGGAAAATTTGGACATATATTGATCAAGAAGACTGGTTAAATATTGGTATAACAATTGGTGTCATTCTTCTTTTTCTTGTATTGCGTAAAGTATTTACAAAGTATATTTTCTACTTATTAATTAAACTATCAAAGAAGACAAAAACAACTTTTATCCATCAAGTTTTAGAAGCGTATGAACGTCCATTACGTTGGCTCTTTGTCATTATTGGGATCTATGTTGCAATAGATTATTTCCCATATATTCAACAAGAAAATCTATTTATACTCAAAGCATTACGAATTAGTATTATCTTTCTTATTACATGGGGACTTGTAAATCTATCTTCTAAAAGTTCTATTTTATTTTTAAAATTAAATAAACATACAAGTATCGAGATTGATCAAATACTTATTCCATTTCTATCTAAAGCGATTCGGTTTATTGTCATTGCAATTAGTTTTACTGTGATATTACAAGAATTTGATTACGATATTAGTGGATTTGTAGCTGGCCTTGGACTTGGTGGACTTGCATTTGCATTAGCCGCTCAAGAAGTAGTTAAGAATTTATTTGGTGGAATTGTAATTATTACAGAAAAACCATTTTCCATCGGTAATTGGATTCAAACACCAAGTGTGGAAGGGATAGTAGAAGACATTAACTTTCGTAGTACGATTATTCGAACCTTCGCTGATGCGCTAATCACGATACCAAATTCCACCCTTTCAAATGAACCAATTACAAATTGGAGTGCAATGGGCAAACGACGAATCAATTTTAACCTCGGTGTAGAGTACCATACACCAAAGGATAAATTAGAGAAAGTTGTTATACAAATAAGAGAGCTATTAGAAACACACCCTGAGATTCATCCTGAAACTATTTTTGTACGATTTAATGAATATAACAGTAGTAGTTTAGATATTATGTTGTATTTCTTTACAAAGACTACTGTATGGGGAGAATACTTAAGAGTAAAAGAAGAAATTAACTTTAAAATAATGGAAATTTTAGAAAAAGAAGAGGTTTCTATCGCCTTCCCTTCACATACATTGTATTTTGATAAAGAAAATCCTTTATCTATTCAGAAGAAAGATCAAGAGAGTCAATAACTATAAGTAGTAAAAACCGAACTAATCTTGGAAATAGTTCGGTTTTTTCATCTTCTACTATTTTCATAAAGTGATTACTGATTGATACGCTGGTTCAGTCGATGTAGTAAAATAAAATAATTGATTTGTTTTTGATTTTTCACGTAATAATTCCATCATAACTTCTTTTCGAGTTGGATCAAAATGTACAAAACTGTCGTCAATGAAAAAAGGTAGCTTTGTGTTTGTAAATAAATCACTCAATGCTAATCGCAAAGAAATATACAATTGGTCCCTCGTTCCTTGAGATAGTTCCTCCAGTGCAAATAGCATATGCTGGTTGTTTTGTACATAAATCCATTGGTTCTCTTCTTTGAAGATAATATGTGTGTACATGTTGTTAGTCAACTGATTAAAGTACTTGCTTGCTTTATCTAATAGATCTGGAATATGTTGTGCAATAAAAGTTGATTTTGTTTGAGCGATAGTTTCACTTGCGATATGACATATTGCCCATTCTTTCGCATATGTTGCCAATTCATCTTTCTTAAATTGAATTTTTTGATGCAAATCTGATACATTTTCTAATTTCTCTAATTGTATAATGGTTGCATGAACTTCATTTAATTGTTCTTGTAAATGAACATGACTTTCTTTTAATAAACGAATATCTTGTTCTAATTTTTGTAAACTATCACTCAGTAACGCTTTTCCTTGATAATGTCCATCTTGAAAAGACTTAATCTCCTTTGTTGTAAACGACACTTTCAAACTGTCTATTAATTGATTGGTTTCTTCAAGTAATTTTGTTCGAATACGATAGTCTTCTCCACTTTTACGAAATGCTTCTTCACTAGCAACATTTTGTTCTTGTAGTAATTGGGTCATTTCATCCATGTAAGGCTTTTTCTTTTGCTTAAGTAAAGCCAATTCTTCTGTTAATACATCCCTGTCTTGTTTTAACAAAGCTAATTTATCTTTATTTTCCTTATTTGCTTGTGTAAGACTTCTAAGCTGCTCGATTGAGTCTACTTGGAATGATGTTATCATTTCTTTATGTTTCTTCTTCCAAGATGTTATTTCTTCTTCCATTCCTTTTATTTGATTGGTATTCCTCAAATAAGATTCATATTGTTCCATTATTCGCGATAGTTTGTGATATAAATTCACCCAATAAGATAAATCAATTGTTTGTAAAAAAGGATAGTGATTAATTTGATCACGTATCTTTTCTTCGATTTGATTTCGTTTCATATCAATAAATTGCATACGCTCAGATAATTTTAACTGTTCTATTTTGTGCTGTTTGATTAATTGATCTATCTGTTCTATTCTTGCTATCATTCGTTCTTGTTCTTCTATCCAGATTTGTGTTTCTTGTAATTGCTCCGTTGAATCTATATTTTCAGCCTGATATGTTACTTGGACAGGGGTGATGAGTTTTATGAGTACAAATACAAACAAACTTGGCAATATACCAATCATTGCAATAACAATCCCCCATTGCACTTGATTGATTACAAAAAGATAGAAAGCAATAAGTAAAATTGGAATACTTAGAAGTGGTATTTTTTTCAATTGATTCATTAACTGTTTTTGCCTCTTATTCATTTGTTGCATGGATTTCTGCTTAGAGACATTGTCTATTTCTTCTTTCGCCTTTTCAATCTCATAAGTTGATGCTACAAGCACTTCTTTTTCTCTTACTTCCTCTTCTAGTTCATGAATCAATGTTGTCATTGCTCGATACTCTTCGTTTACATATTGCTTCTCCATATTGTACTGTTCACTTTGTTTAGATAGCATATTCCATTCTTCTTCTGTTTGGAAAGAAAAATCTATCGTATCTAATTGTTCAAACGACAAAGAAATGTGTAGTTGATGTAATTGTAGTTCTATTTGCCGCTTTTCTTGTTCTGCTTGCTGCTTTAACTGGTGGAGTTCTCTCTCTTTGTCATGCATAGATTCATATGCTTCCATCTCAACTTCCATCTTGCTGATAGTAGATTCCTCTAACAATTCTGATGACAATCGCTTGATTTGTTCATCTAATGTTGCTTTTTTCTTTTTCACAACTTCTGCTTCACTCTGAATCGGGAGCATTTTCTCTTTAATATAATCCAGTCGCTCAATTCCATCTGTTGGAAAAGTTGCTTTGGCGTCTATTCGATTGTATTGCTGTGTCTTCATATACAATGATTCAATTGTTGTATAGTGAGTGAGAAGGAGTTTCACTTGATTATATGTTTTTTCTTTTTGATTTATCGTATGGTTATTGGCTTCTAATTGTTGCTCGATTGTATCTTTATTGGATAGTTGGAAAGCATATGTCTTTTCTTCATCTAATGCTTTTCTATAGGCAATATTTAATTCATCTAATTCTGCAAATAACTGATTCATCATTGGTTTCGTACCATTTGGTTTAAATAATGCTTGCTTCTGCTTATCTAATTCTTTTTCTGCAAAATAGATTCTATCCGTTCCAGTCATCCCTATCGCTAACAAGACTTCATTTAATGTGTCTACATCCATTTGCTGAATCTTTTGTAAATCCATCACATCAAATGAGAAAATCGCCTCATAAAATGAACGATCGATATGATTTAATTTACTTCTCAGCCATTCCTCATCTTCTATCTTACCGTTATGTAAGTAAATAACTGCTTTCCCTTTATTCCTTTTGTATATACGTTCAATGATAATTGGTTCATCTGATAGACCTTCGATTGTCATTGTTCCACCAATGTTTCCACCTTGTTTTGGCATATATTTCTCTATTTCTTTAGGGGTTTGTCCGAATAATAAATAAAGCATACATTGCCGTAAAGTTGTTTTACCTGCTTCATTATTACCTGTAATCCATTGAATCGTATCATCACTAAAATCAAACGTATGATTGATCCATTTCCCAAAACCATATATATGCAGACGTGTTATTCTCACTCTTTTTCACCACCTACTTGCAATAAATATGTTGCCATATTTTCTGCTTCTAGTGTCCAATCTTCTAGTTCTTCCTCTGATATCGTATCAAGCCATTTACGGCCAGACGGATGGTTCCATAATGAATCAAGAAGCGTCCTCATTTTATCATTTTGTTGAAATGCGATATGCAATTGACCAAGAAAGTCTTTTCCTTCATACCATTCTCTTGGCAACTTTTGCTTCTTTAGTTTTATCACACTTATTTGTACCCAATTCTCTTCATTAGAAAATCGGTCATTTAGTAATGTCATTATTTCTTTTAACTGCCCATTCCTATTCCACTCTTCTAACTTTAATGAAGTATTCTCCAATGTCACTTCTATCATTACTTTTTTTTTATCTTTCATGTTTTTTTGTACAAGTGACTCTAGTGATAAATAAACATCTGTACTTTCTTCCATATTAGAAGCCTCTATTGTTGTTTTTTTAAAAGTAACAGTGTGTAATGGAATGAAATCAAGTTGTGTTTCGTATCCATTGTATGTAACTAAGTAACAACCTTTATCTCCTACTTCTTTCATAGACCTCCCTTGAATATTTCCAGGGTATACTACATAGGGATTTGTCGATATAATCTGTCTAGTATGAATATGTCCAAGTGCCCAATAATCGAACTGCTTTTGTTTTAATTCTTGTAATTGGAATGGTGCATACGTCTCATGGTTAGTGTCTGTAATCGATCCAAGAGAACCGTGCAATGTCGCTATATGATATGGCGCCTCTTCTGTTATTTGATATTGTGGAACCATATTCGTATCGACAACACGTTCTTCATAACTAAATCCATATATTTTAGCTACAACTTTTCCGTCTTTTCTATAATCAAATTGTTCTACTTTTTCCTTTTCAAAAATATGTACGTTTTCTGGATAATTGCGTGGGAATGTATGGCAAGATAGATAATCATGATTTCCATAAGATACATATACTTGGATATTGTATTTTTGCAATTCTTTAAATCCTTTAATCAATGTCATATGTGCTTTCATAGATTGTTGCGCTTGGTCAAAGATGTCTCCAACAATGAGGACAAAATCAACCCTTTGTTTTATCGCCACTGTAATCAGTTGTTGAAACGAAAGGTAGATACTGTTTCTCACATCTGCTACGACATTTTTCGGCATTGCGCTTATTTTTTTAAATGGACTATCGAGATGTAAGTCTGCTGTATGTATAAATCGAATCATTTCTTTTACATGCCCCCTATTCTTTCTTATTTTAGCAGATGCGATGTAAGAATGCACGTTCGGTATAATTTTAAAAAGTAGTAGCAACAAAATAAATAAACCGTAATCCCCCTATGTTTTGGGTGATTACGGTTATACATGTTTTATTTCTTGGATAATAGTAAAGCTTTCTTGAAATCTTTTAATGAAGTGGATGTACCATACATTAATACGCCACCTCTATAAATACGTGCAGCTATGATAGCTAAGATCGCAATCGATAAAACTAATATTCCGATACTTAAAACAATTTCCCACATTCCTACATCAACCATTCCCACACGTAAGAACATGGTCATTGGTGAGAAGAATGGTATAAATGATGATATCGTCACAAGCTGTGAATTAGGAGTGGTTAATCCAAACATTGCAATCATAAATGCTGCGACAATGAGTAAAATGACAGGCATCATCATTTGTTGCACATCTTCTGTTCTACTAACTAGAGATCCGAGCATTGCTGCCATTGTTGCATACAAGAAATAACCTAGTAAGAAAAAGACAATTGCATAAATGAATGTCGACAATTCGATATCAGACAATCCAAAATACTCAAAAAATCCACCTTCTAATTCGTCTTTTTTACTCAATATAACTGCATAACCTACTGCCAAAAATAGACCCATTTGTGATAGTCCAACTGCACCTATTGCAAGTATTTTTGCGAACATTTGGCTAGTTGGAGACGAGCTTGAAATTAATATTTCCATTACTCGAGATGTTTTCTCATTCGCGATATCCATTGCAATCATATTTCCATACGTAATAACGGCAAAATACAGTAAAAACAAAATAACATACACAAGTCCTCTTGTACTACTTAACTGTTCTTCTGATTTTGCTTCTACTCCAGTCTCTTTGCTTATCAATTCTGTTTGAAAAGGAATAGGTTGATAAATATCTGCTACAATTGCTTGATCAATACCTGCTTGATTTGTTGCTAACTCCACTTTAATTTGTTGTAATAATTGCTCAAGTAACATTTCGGTTTCCCATTGATTCTCTGTTGTATAATATATCGGTTCGATTATTGTTGTTTCAGATGGTTGGATAACCAAGACGCCTGCATACTCTTCTTCACGTATAACAGATTCAATATCTTCTTCTGCAAAATCCGCCTGTTCTAATGTGAT
>JAJUGF010000018.1 GCA_029268495.1 Gracilibacillus sp. | reverse complement strand
ATTTTCTGCATTGCGGCATAACCGTGCAGTGGCTCACGTAAAGCTAATAAAATATAATGCATAGTTTCAGATAATGGTAATAATTTATGTTTCATACTTTCACCCTCTATTCAGTTTGACTATATATAGTTTAACTTAATAATAAGATAATACAGTTCAACTGAATAGTCAATAGCATCTTTAAAATTTATCAAAGAAACTTAAAATAAAACTCTTATAATTATGCAAGAATTTAAAAGTAAAAAGTCGATTTCCTGTACATAAGGGAATCGACTTCTTGTGTAATACTATTCAATTAGATGGCTAGTTATGTTCCAGTCACTCTTTGTATTTAGGTGAAAAACTCAATCAAATCACAGGTTTTTTAAGCTTCCATCGGCTTATAAATCTTAAAATTCCCACTTAATGCGAGTAAGCTAAAGAAGTATAAACAATTGTCGTAATATCTTCTTTCGCCAGTTCGAAGAGGTGTATGCCAAAACAAATCTACACATTTCTTAGAATTCTCTCCGTATGTCGATAGAGAAGCCATTGCATTTGCAGCAATAAGTCCAACAGGATGAAGCGATTTTTCTTCAAACGGTGTACCATCTATTTTATACCTTCTATAATCATTCGGGTTTTTATCTGCAAAAAATGCTTGTATCTTTTCATTGACAACAGTCGGACATGCATTATCACGGAACCATTCATAATCAAGTGCAATGTTACATGCCACTCTGTAAGAATCACTAAAGAAATGTCCAAATCCTCTTATATGATTCGGGCTCCCATTGTAAAATGCGTATTCTGGAGCTAAGCCTGTGATAGGGTGTGCTGATGTTGCAATATACTTTCTACTTGCATTTGCAGCTTCTTTCCAAAAGGCTCGATCTATTTCATTTGCCCATAGTGCAAAAAGTTCATAAAAATGTGGCAAATGATAAGAAGGATCTGAAAATTCAACATTAGGAATAAACTTGATTAATTTATTGTCTCTATTCCACATCGGATAGCCATCATTATTTTCGCCTTTGTGTATACACGCATGCAATAAATCTCTAGCTTGTTCACTGTAATTAAATGGAACTTGTCCATCTCCCCAACGATGTGATGCAAAAAACAGTGCAAGCGCAAAGTACTCTTCTCCATCAGGGGCAGGTCCATACGCATTTTTTTCACCATTTGGTTGACATGACCATGCAAAGTAACCGGCATTATCGCCATATTCCATATACATATATGTTTTTGTCCATTTCCATAATCGATCAAAAACTTCCTTTTGATCCATTTGAACAGCCATCATCATTCCATAAGACATACCTTCTGTTCTGACATCATTATTTCCTGTGTCAAGCATATAACCCATATCAGAATCCACATCGAAATATATCTTTTTGTCAGGGGATTGATTACCAAATAATTCTTCCCACGTTTGTAGTACTTTAGCATCTACTTCAGATTTATTGTAACCGTATTCAATTAAAGTGTTACGAAACGTATTTGTATAAAAAGCTCCTAAATGATTCATCAGATGTCCCACCTTTACTAGTATTGCTTTAAGTATACTTGCTATAGAGAATTAATCTACCTGATATAATAAATGATTTACTTTGAAAAATTCATGACTTTATTTAGATATTGCTAGTTCTCTATATTTATTCGCATTTACTCCTGTATAAGATTTGAATTTTTTATAAAACCAATCTAATTCCATATAACCAACTTCATTTGCTATTTCATATACCTTCATATTTGTACTTTTAAGTAAATGTTTTGCTTTTTCCATTCGCTGTGTTAATAAATAGTCATTAAATGTAATTTTTTCATGTTCTTTAAATTTTTGACCTAAATAAGAACAATTGTAATTCATTGTTGCTGCAATTTCTTTTAACGTAATGCGTTTGTTTATCGATTCTTCTAATATATTGTCTACATAATTTTTTACTTCTTTGATAATATCCGAAGAAGATTTATTTGTGGAATTAAATCCGCTTTTGCGAAGTGGAATGGTGTCTCGCAGCCATTTATTCTTTATTTGTAAAATACTAGTTTTTAAATCATTTGGTTGCAAAGGGTTTGGTAAATAATCATTAACTTGAAGTGATAATGCTCTTCTAAAATTAGAAAAATCATTATTTCCACAAAGTAATAAAATTGGAATAGTGCTCTCGTTTCTTAGTGTTTCACTTAATTCAAAACCTTCTTCTTCAAAATTAGATAGATTAATTAATACAAATGAAATGTTCTCTTGATTTATCATTCTATTTACATGTTTTAATCTTTTAGTCGTGCATTGTACAGATAGGTGTAAAGATTTCCAGTTAATCATTTGATAAATCTGCTGTACCGTTGTTGAATTAGATCCGACAATAAGTCCATTACACACGTTAATACCCCCCTCTATAAAAAAAATATTAATGTATACGTTTTCATTATATGAGAAATTTAAATACTTTAAAATGTGCATTTCTTTATATTGCATACAGATATTTATAACTTCAACGAAACGACAAACACTAGGAGAAATAAATCCTCTGAATAATCTATAATCTAGAATTTGGCAGGTGGAATACTAGTATGTCACAGGTTGTTGTGCATATTTTGTAATGCTATATTTTGGATGTACTTATTTTATTTGAAAAGGGAGGATACAAAAATGAAGTTTCAAAAAACGGTTATACTTTGTTTGTTTACTATCTTATTGTTATTTATTACTGCTTGTAATGATAATAATGTAAGCGATAACAAAGAGGAGCCAGAAGAAAATGTGGTAGCAGATAATACAGATTCAGAACAAGAAGAAACAGACACTTCAGAAGAAGGAAATGAAGAAGGTAGTAATGCAGATTACTATCAAACACCTGAGATGGATTTTGATCTTGGTGGAAAAACAATTAAAGTTGTTTCATGGTGGGATATGACGATTGCAGAAGACAATCCAGACAACATTCAAAAGGCAGAAAATCTAAAAGCACTTATGGAAAAACATAATTTTAATATAGAATATGTGGAAATTGACTATGGTGAATACCAAGAAAAAGTAACTGCTTCTTTAATCGCAGGAGAGCCGATAGGAGATATTGTACGCCTTGGAAAAACGTATACAGTCCCTGCATTAGTTAAACAAGATCTATTATGGCCAATTGATGAGTATACGAAGAATACAAATGTATTCAATCAGACGATGACAAATGATTTGTACACATATGAAGGGCGCGGTTATGGTTTCACAGAAGATCAGAAAAACTTAGCTCAAGGAATTTTTTATAACCGTACATTAATGAACGAATTAGGTATGAAACCATTACAAGAATATGTGGATGAAGATAATTGGAATTGGGAAACATTTATCGAAGTTGCAAAAGAAGCAAATAAAGATACGAATAATGATGGGAAATTAGATACATGGGGACTAGCAAATTCCTCACTTATGTTATATGCACTCTTATCCAATAATACAGACCTAGTAAAAGGAAACCAACAAAATTTAGAGGATCCAAAAACATTGGAAGCATTAGAATTTGAATCACGTATTGTCACAGAGCAAATTCCTCGCCCAACAGAAGGTGGAGATTGGACAGAACCTGGACAGTTCTTCCGTCAAGGAAATACGTTAATGTATGCAGGTGCGGACCATGAAATAGGTGGTTTTAGAACAGATATGCCAGATTATGATATTGGGTTTGTACCATTTCCTAAAGGACCTAGTGCTACTGAATATTATTCTGCAGAGGCGTTATTACAAGCATTAACCATTCCAAAAACAGTAGAGAATCCAGAACAACTTATGTATATTTGGGAAAAAATCAATGACATTGAATCAATCTACGATTATCCGGGTCAAGCAGGTTACGAAACAAATTATACGAATGAAGATGACATTAACAACCTAAAAATGGTATCAGAAAATTTATTAGTGTTAGATTACAATACGTATCCGAATTTAGGCTACTATGATTTTGTTGGAGAAATTGCTAGTGGTACATCTGTATCAACAGTTGTCGAAAAATATAAACCTTTATTCCAATCAGCAATAGATGAAGTATGGGGAAATTAAATGAATGACAAATAATTAATTGTTAATAAGGTACTTGTATATCGTCAAGTACCTTATATGCAATTATAAGAATCATGTCGTGTAAAAAAATGAGAATTGTTGTGATAGAAGAACTGGACTCTTGCTAAAGGGGAGAGAAGATTGAAAATTTTAAAAAACAAGAAGATAAGGATACTCGTGGTGATCATGGTCATATTCGCTTTTATTTGGGTACTTTCTCTTTCCGATTCTATGAAACAAAATCAAATAAAAGCAATAGACGATTTTGAAGCAATTACAAATGATGAAGAGGAAACTAGTTATGATTCTTATTTAGAAAGATATTCTACAGAAGCACATCCGGAAGAAAGTATTCGGATTGAAGGAGAAGACTTTCTTGAAACAGATGGAGAAGGTTTTCAAGTTGTAGATAATATAGAAGGATTAGACGGGCAAGCTGTTGTCACACCAGAAGAAGGAACAATCAAATGGGAAACGCAGATTGAGTCAGAGGGATTATACAATATAAGAATTCATTATTACCCAATAGAAGGAAAAAGTTCAGCAATTGAAAGGTCATTCGCTATTAATGATGACATTCCATTTGATGGTTCTGATTTGTTAATATTTCACCGAATATGGGATAACAGATACGAAGAAGTGAAAATGGATGATAGGGGTAATGAGTTACGAGCAAGACAAGTAGAAAATCCAAGCTGGATAGTAAAATCATTCATAGATAGTAATGGATATTATGAAGAACCATATGCCTTTTATTTTGAAAAAGGTGTGCAACAACTATCATTAACTTCATTAAGGGAACCAATGGCAATAGATTACATTGAGTTATATCAAGATACACCTTCAAAACCTTATGATGAAGTAAAGAAAGAATATGAAGCTAACAATATAAAAGAAGCAAAGAACAAGTACATTGTACTTCAAGGAGAGGCTGCAACGAGTAAATCATCGCCAACTTTATATCCATTATCAGATCGTTCAAGCCCTACTGTAGAACCGTATCATGTCTCCAAAATACGTATGAATACGATCGGTGGACTTAATTGGAAATTACCAGGGCAATGGATTGAATGGGAATTTGATGTAGAAGAAGAAGGGCTGTATCAAATAGGGTTGAAAAGAAAGCAAGATCAACTTCAAGGAGTCTATGCAACTAGAAGTCTAACAATTGATGGCGAATCACCTTTTAAGGAAATGCAAAGAATCCAATTTAATCATAACATGAATTGGCAAATGGATATTCTTGGTGAGGAGGAACCGTATTTATTCCACTTAACAGAAGGTACACACACGATAAGAATGATGGTGTCACTTGGAGAGATTGCTCCATTGTTACGTACAATTGAATCAAGTGTGTTAGAACTAAATGAAATGTACAGGAAAATACTCATGATTACATCCAATACACCAGATCCATATAGAGATTATCAATTAGAGACAAGAATACCTGATATGTTAGATGTATTTACAGAACAAGCAAAAACAATCAAAAGTGTTGCAGATTATTTAGAAGCATCAACAGGTGAAAAAAGTGACAAAGTAGCTGTACTTCATTCATTAGTGAGGCAGTTGAATGAAATGGTGGAAAATCCAGATACCATTGCGAGGAGATTAGATAATTTTAAGATTAATGTCGGTGGTTTAGGTACGTGGATGTTAACAGTGAGAGAACAACCACTCACATTAGATTATCTAGTAGTTGCATCGCCTGACAAAGAAATAGAAGATGTGGATGCATCTATACTAAAAACCGTTTCACATGAGACTGGTGCCTTGTTTGCTTCGTATACAGAGGACTATGACAGTATTGGGAATGTCGGGAAGAATGACCGAGCAATAACTGTATGGATTACGACAGGTCGAGATCAAGCACAAGTATTAAAAGCATTAATAGATGATACGTTTACACCTGAATCTAATATTTCAGTAAATCTAAGATTAGTACCTCCAACTATTTTGTTACCTGCAACTTTAGCAGGAGAAGGTCCAGATGTAGCTATGCAAATTGGTGAAGACATTCCAGTTAACTATGCAATGCGAAATGCAGCAGCTGATTTAACACAATTTGAAGATTTTGATGAAATTTCCGATCGATTTAGAGATAGTGCTATGGTTCCATATGAATTTAATGATGGAACATTTGCGTTACCTGAACAACAAGTATTTCCAATGCTATTTTATCGAAAAGATATATTAGAAGAATTAAATTTAACACCACCAAAGACATGGGATGATGTTTACAATATGATCTCCGTATTACAAAAGCATAACTTAGAATTCTTTTTGCCAATTGATGATCCACAAGCACAACAACAAACGAATATGGTACCAAATGCAGCATTCTCGATGTTATTGTATCAAAACGGTGGAGAATTTTATCAAGCAGATCAAAAAGCGAGTGCATTAGATTCAGAGATTTCAATGGAACAATTCAAAAAGTGGACACAATTTTATACGAATTACAAATTTCCATTAATGGCTGATTTCCCGAATAGATTCCGTGTTGGAGAGATGCCAATAGGGATTGCAGACTATACTACGTATAACATGTTGACAGTATTAGCTCCAGAGATTAAAGGATTATGGGATTTTACTGTTGTTCCTGGAACTATGAAAGAAGATGGAAGTATTAATCATCAAGTAGCAAGTCATACAACAGCAGTTATGATGCTAGAGAATGCAGCTGATAAAGATGCTTCATGGGAATTTATGAAATGGTGGACAAAGAAAGAAACACAAATTGCATTTGGCCGAGAAATGGAAGGATTAATGGGAGAAGCAGCAAGGTATCCAACGGCAAATATTGAAGCACTTGAAGAATTACCTTGGCCTGTAGATGATTATCATAATTTAGAAAGCCAATGGGAATGGGTCCGTGGTATCCCTCAAGTTCCAGGTGGATATTTTACTGGAAGACATTTAGATAATGCTTTTAGAAAAGTAGTCAATGCAAATGAAAATCCGCGAGAAGCATTGTCTGATTATATTTTGTATATCAATGATGAAATTGAAGTAAAACGGGAAGAATTTAATTTGCCTAATTAGGATAGGAGGTGGAGGCAAATGGAATCAAAACCAATTGAACATTCAATAGAGGATACCGACTATCCCAAAAAAGAATCTAAATCTGCAACTTTTTTTAAAGAACTAAGTAAAAATAAACATTACTATGTATTGATGGCACCATATATGATTATTTTTCTTTTATTCACAGTGATCCCTGTAGTGATATCATTCGGGCTTAGCTTTAGTTATTTTAATATGTTGGAATTTCCGCGTTTTATAGGTTGGTCCAACTACTCCCGACTTTTTCTAAGTGATGATATTTTTAGTATTGCATTAAAGAATACATTTATGTTTGCCATTATTACTGGTCCAATAAGTTACATTGCTTGTTTTATATTTGCGTGGATTATAAACGAATTGTCACCGAAAGTTCGTGCATTTATGACATTAGTATTTTATGCTCCATCTATTTCAGGTAATGTATTCTTCATTTGGCTAATTATCTTCTCTGGTGACAGTTATGGCTATTTAAATGGTATTCTCATGAAAATAGGAATCATACTTGAACCAATTCAATGGTTAAAAGATGAACAATACATCCTTCTTGTTGTAATTATTGTTCAATTATGGCTAAGTTTAGGTGCTGGATTCTTAGCTTTTATTGCTGGTTTACAAACAATCGATAAGTCACTCATTGAAGCAGGCGCAATTGATGGAATCAAGAATAGATGGCAAGAATTGTGGTTTATTACACTACCATCGATGAGACCAATGTTGATGTTTGGAGCGGTAATGCAAATTACACAAGCCTTTGCAGTCGCAGAAATATCCATTGCGTTAGCAGGCTTCCCAAGTGTGAATTACGCCGCACATACAGTTGTTACGCATTTGATGGACTATGGTACGATTCGATTTGAGATGGGATATGCTTCTGCCATTGCAACGGTATTATTTGTAATTATGGTAGGAACAAATATGGTTGTACAAAAATTATTGAGAAAGGTAGGTGCATGACATGGCATCTAGTACATTAAAAATCTTTCGAGTAAACAAAAAATTGAATCGATCATTTACTGTTACATTTTTAATGTTTGTATTTTTAGCATTATTCGGTGCATTCATGGCCCTACCTTTAGTTTATGCGGTGAATAATGCATTCAAACCGTTAGATGAATTATTTATCTTTCCACCTAGGTTCTTTGTACGTAATCCTACTTTCGATAATTTCTTTGATCTCGTAGCATTAATGGGGAACTCATGGGTACCTCTCTCAAGGTACATTACAAATACATTACTTATCACAATCATTGGTACAGTTGGACATATATTGCTTGCATCAGCTGCAGCATATCCACTTGCTAAATATCGCTTTTTTGGTTCAAAGATGATTTTTTCTGTTGTGGTATTGTCGTTGATGTTCTCTCCACACGTAACTGCAATACCGAATTATATGGTGATGTCATGGTTAGGGTGGATCAATACGCATGCTTCCATTATTGTACCTTCACTAGCGTTTCCATTAGGCCTTTTCTTGATGAAGCAATTTATGGAGCAAATTCCTAATGCGTTACTTGAAGCAGCAAAAATTGATGGAGCAAATGAATATCGAATATTTTGGAGTGTGGTTATGCCAAATGTAAAGCCCGCATGGTTAACCTTAATGATTTTACAATTTCCGATGTTGTGGGGAACAGATGGAGGAAACTTTATTTATAGTGAGAATTTGAAAACACTCCATTATGCATTAGGGCAAATTATACAGGGAGGAATTGCTCGAGCGGGTGTAGGTGCAGCAGTAGCATTATTTTTAATGATTGTACCAATTACATTATTTATCATCTCTCAGAGCAGTGTCATGCAAACAATGGCGAATTCCGGAATTAAAGATTAGAAGGGAGTGAGAAGTGTAGTGAATGGATTAAAGCTGATGAAAAAACTACTTGTTGGATTTGTTGTATTCGCTTTAATAATTAGTTTAGGTCCGTTACAAGTAGAAGCATCTGTTAATGCACCTTCTTATAATTATTCCTATTGGGGTAACTCTGTTGCAGCACCAGATGCATATAGTGCAGATATGCTTCTGACTGGTGAGCAATGGAATATTGGTGGACTTGTCGAACCAAATGATTTATTTGTTACAGCAGATCAAAATATTTATGTGCTTGATTCTGGTAATAATCGTATTGCCGTAATCGATCAAGACTTTCAGTTAATTGATACAATCGACACATTCGAAAATGACGAAACATCGGGTACATTTGCAAATCCACAAGGGATTTTTGTCACAGAAGACAAACATATCTACATTGCAGATACAGGGAATAACCGAGTCGTACATCTTGATGAAGAATATAGATTAGTAGATTATATCGAAAAACCTTCATCTGAATTATTAAAAGAAGACTTTGTATTTCAACCAGTAAAAGTAGTTGTAGATAATGCAGATAGAGTGTATGTAATGGCATCAGGTGTATTTGATGGATTTATGGAATTTAATGTGAATGGAGAGTTCAATACATTTATCGGAGCAAACCGTGTGCAAGTTGATCCAATTGATCTAATATGGAAGCGCTTATCTACTAAAGCACAACGAAGCCGTATGGTGATGTTTATCCCAACAGAGTTCACAAGTTTTGATATTAATGAAGAAGGGTTTATTTTTTCAACCAATGCAGATGGTGGAAAAGATGTGATTAAGAAATTAAATGCAAGAGGTACAGATATTTTAAGGAGAGAAGGCTATTATAGTCCAATTGGTGATATAAGATTTCCAATAGATGTCGGTCCATCAAGATTGATTGATATTGATATTACCGATAGTGAAGTATATTCCGTATTAGATGCAAAACAAGGGCGTATTTTCACATATAACGGTGATGGCCATTTAATGTTTGTTTTTGGAGGATTAGGAAATCAAGAAGGACTATTCCACACGCCAGTTGCGATAGAACGAATCGGTGATCGTTTTATCGTATTGGATAAAGCTCTCGGAGAAATCACTGTTTTTAATGAAACAGAATATGGCCAAACAATCATAGAAGCCAACAGAAGCTATTATCAAGGAAAAGAAGATCAAGCATTTGAACTATACCAAAAAGCAATCGAAATGAATGCAAACTTAGAATTTGCTTACACAGGTATAGGAAAAGCTCTTCTTCGACAAGGTGACTATAAAGGTGCAATGGAGAACTTCAAACAAAGTTTAGATCAAAAAAATTATTCGAAAGCATTTTTGCTGTATCGAAAAGAGCAATTAAAAGATTATTTTCCAACAATAATGACATTGATTTTAGTATCTGTAATTGGGATTACAGGATTTAGAATAATCCGGAAGTCAAGAAAGAAAAGGGAGGGTGTTGCAATTGAATAGGGAGACAGTTAAATATCCTTTTTATCTTATCGTACACCCATTCAATGGTTTTTGGGATTTGAAATATGAGATGAATAAGAAAATAAACCTCATTATTTCTTTCTTCATTCTGTTTATGATGATAGTGACAAATATTTTAAGCACACAGTATAGTGGGTTTTTAGTCAACATTTATAATCCTAATGAAATGAATAGCTTTTTAGAAATATTCTATGTGATTGTACCAGTGATGTTTTTTTGCATAGCAAATTGGTCCCTTACAACACTTATGGATGGAGAAGGGAAATTTGAAGATATATTTACATCTACATGTTTCTCGTTAACACCATTAGTTATTATCCAATTTCCATGGATTTGGATTAGTAATCTAGTTTCAATGGAAGAAACTGCTTTTTATTATTTTTCAACTAGCTTTGCATTACTTTGGTTTGTCTTTCTACTTTTCATTGGAAATATGACAGTGCATCAATTTACTCCTATGAAATCGATAGGGACATTGTTTTTAACACTAATAGCCATGGGATTTATGGCATTTCTTTGTTTATTATTTTTTAGTTTGATTCAACAGATTATTTCATTTTTCTATGTTATTTATCAGGAAATTGTTATTAGGTATTGAGGAAGGAGGGACACCATTGAACAAAAACTATAGATATGTTGCATTTTTGTGCTGTATGTTCATATTCATTGTTTCAGGTTGTGCTAATCAAGTATCTTCAAATACTTCAGACGAAAGTGAACAAATAATTGAACCAATCACAAAAGGTGATGCTTTACCATCTTCTTTTACTGATAATCGTTTACCTGGCATGAAGGGAATAGAAGAAAATGAGAAATTACAATTATTTGTCGATGAAGAATCAGGAAGTATTGCAATTGTAAATAAAGAAAGCGATAAAATATGGTACAGTAATCCATCAGATCGAGATACGGATGCAATCGCTTCTGGTGTGAATAAATCATTATTGTCAGCACAGATGCAAATTGATTTTTTTAATAAATTGAACCAGGCGAACTCTATTAATACATTTACAGATAGTGTGGCACATAACCAATTTAGATTTGACAAAATTTCGAATGGTGTACGGGTATCTTATCAACTCGGTACTGCAGGTAAATCCATCGATGACTTACCGTTAATGTTAAGTAAGGAACGCTTTGAAGCATTATCTAACAAATTGGATAAAGCGGGCCAGCGAGCATTGTTAATTGCATACAAAGAGAATAAAGAAACATCCATTTATGACCGGAATGACAGTGCACTAAATGGGCTTCAATTAGAGAAGGCAATTCAAGCATTTGAAGATGCTGGATATACGGAAGAAGACTTACAACAAGATATGCAGGAATTAAATTTCACACAAGAGAAGGCATCTGCACGGATTTTTCAAGCAGCGATTGAGTACACATTAGATGAGGAATCCCTCGTTGTAAATGTTCCAGTTTCTAGTATAAAGTATCCAGAAGATTATCCTGTTAACATGATTTCACTTTTGAATTTCTTCGGTGCAGCAGGAACGGATGAGGAAGGTTCGTTGTTTGTACCAGATGGTTCTGGTGCACTCATACACTTTAATAATGGAAAGACCCAACATCCTTCTTATCAACAATCTGTCTATGGAAAAGATTTAGCATTAAAAATAGCAGAAAATAATACAATGGAGCAAAAAGTGAGACTACCTGTATTTGGTATGATTTTTGAAAATGATGCGATTTTAGGAGTTATTGAAAAAGGAGCATCTGTTGCGAATATAAATGCAGATATAAGTGGTAGATTAAATAGCTATAATTATGTATACCCGAGCTTCTACGTTGTAAATAAAGATGAAGTGACATTAAAAGCAAATGAACAAGAGCGTACATTACCGAAATTTCAAGATGATTCTACAGAAACAGATTATACTGTAAGATATTTATTCTTAAATGATGACGAAGCTTCTTATGTGGGAATGGCTAAATCTTACCAAAATTATTTATTAGAAAGAAATGGATTACCTCAAACGAAAGAATCAGAGGATTTGGAGGATATGCCATTTTATTTAGACGTGATTGGTAGTATTTCAAAACAAAAGCATGTATTAGGAGTTCCGTATAAGTCTATGGAACCACTAACAACATTTGAAGAGACTGAAGAAATAGTTAATCAATTGCAGTCAAACGAAATTAATCATATTAAATTGAAATATTCAGGTTGGTTTAATGGTGGTGTCAATCAAAAAGTACCAGAAGATATTTCTGTAGAGAAAGCGATTGGTGGAGAGAAAGGACTTAAGAATTTCCTTGAATTGGAAGAGCAAAGCAATATTACTGTTTTTCCAGATGTAGCTTTATTACAAGCATATGAAGGTAATGGCTTGAATGTGGAAAAGGAAGCTTCTCGTACACTAAAAGGTACTTCTGCAGCAGTTTATCCAATTGATATTACAATAGACAGAAGGGACCGAACTAAATCCCCAGCATACGTACTTTCACCCAAAGTTGTGGAGGACTATGCAAAGGAAATAGTGAAAGAATTGAACCAACTGGAAATAGAAAGTATAACATTACGTGATTTAGCTGATCAACTAAATAGTGACTTCAAGGAAAATAAACAAATTGATCGCGCACAATCTGAAGAAATATCCAAAAATGTATTAGAATATTTGAATGAAAGTGGATTGCACATGATGGCAGAAGGTGGAAATGCATACGCTCTACCATATGTATCGGATATTATTCATGCTCCAATTGGAAATAGTAACTATAAATTAGAAGATGAAGAGATTCCATTTTATCAGATGGTCGTTCGTGGATTTATAAATTATACTGGAGAACCATTTAATTTATCCACATATACAGACATAAAAGAGTACGTATTAAAATGTTTGGAATATGGAGCAGGTGTGCATTTCAAATGGATACATGCACCGAATTATTCCGTTAAAGATACCGAATTTGATTATTTATATTCTATCCATTATCAATCTTGGTTAGATAAAGCTGTATCTATGTACAGTGATATTAATTCTGTGCTAAAAAATGTACAGAATGAAAAAATAAAGTCACATGAAAAATTAGCTGAAGGAGTCTACCAAACAATATACGAAAATAATCTTTCAGTAATCGTAAACTATAATAATGTTGTAGCTACAGTAAATGGTAATACAATCGAGCCTATGGGTTACATAATAGGAGGCGTGGAATGATGAAAACACTATCACAATTCAACATAGTCCCAAAATCTTACGAAGGACAAAAAGCATTTTGGGGTGTAATCTTCGTATTACCATGGTTACTTGGTTTTATCTTCTTTTTTTTAATACCGTTGTTGACATCATTACGGTTTAGTTTAAGTACGATTCAAGCAAGTTCTGAAGGAATGCAAATCACCTTTATTGGGTTTAAAAACTATATTGAAGCATTAACTGTAAATACGAATTTTAATCGTACATTAGTGGAGTCGATTATGAATATGGTAGTAAACATTCCGTTAATTGTTATATTTAGTCTATTTTTAGCAGTATTATTAAATCAAAAATTCTTTGGAAGAACTTTTGCTCGAGGTATATTCTTTCTGCCAGTAATTTTGGCATCGGGTGTCATATTAAATCTAGAATCTACAAGTCTTGTGCAAGCAATCAATGAACAAAATGCCACTTCTGGTGGTGTAATGAGTGGTTTTGGAGCATTTGAATTAGAGAGAATTATGCTTCAATCAGGTGTGAACGAAACGATTGTGTCATATTTAACTGGAGCTGTTGACCGAATTTACCAAATTGTTAGTCAATCAGGTGTACAAATATTAATATTTTTAGCAGGCATTCAGACTATTGCTCCACAGCTATATGAAGCTGCAAAGATGGAGGGTGCTACAGGCTATGAAGCATTTTGGAAGATAACTTTTCCATTAGTTAGTCCGCTCATTCTAGTAAATATGATTTATACAATTATCGATTCGTTTTCAAGAAGTCCCATTACAGAATTAATTATGACAACAGGCTTTAGTAATAGTAATTTTGGTCTTAGTTCAGCAATGGCGTGGTTATATTTTCTAGCGATCATGATTATTTTATTAGTTAGCACATATTTAGTTTCAAGAAAAGTATTCTATCAAGAATAGAGGAGGTGGCCTATATGTCTATAGCAAGATTACTATCATTTGAAAATTGGAAGCGTTGGTTATGGTCTATAGTACGATTTGTGCTAATTGCTGGATTGTCATTTGTGATTTTGTATCCTATTTTACAAAAAATAGCAACAGCAATCAAACATAAAAATGATTTATATTCACCAATTGTTGTATGGATTCCAGAAACTTTCACCTTAGAAAATTTTAAAATTGCTATATCCATAATGGATTATTGGAATACGTTATTAAACACATTTCTATTGTCAGGTGTAACGACAATTTTAACAACGGCTTCTTGTGCACTAGCAGGTTATGCTTTTGCAAGGTTAAGTTTTAAGGGAAGTAAATTACTATTTGCCGGTGTAATTCTAACCATTTTAGTTCCACCGACAACGATTTTGATACCAATATATATGAATTTAAAAGATTTTACTCTAATGGGGATTATTCCACTTCTTACTGGAGAATCTGTAAATTTACTAAATTCTTATTGGCCATTTATCTTAACAGCAATTACCGCGAATTCTCTGAAAGCAGGATTATACATCTTTATTTTTAGACAATTCTTTAGAGGAATACCTAAAGTAATGGAAGAAGCGGCATATATAGATGGAGCGGGAGTAGGTACAACATTCTTACGTATTATGTTACCAAATGCTCTTCCTGCTATGATTACTGTAATGTTATTTTCATTTGTTTGGCAATGGAATGATAGTTTCTATACGACTACTTATTTAACATCAAGTAATGTGATGGCGACACAATTATCTTCTTTACCATATAACCTATCCATTCAATTAGAAGGTGGAGTTACAACAAATAAGGATCCATTTTATATGAGTATGGTCCAAGATACTGGAATATTACTCGCTATATTGCCACTTATCATCATATATTTATTTGTACAACGTTATTTTGTTGAAAGTATTGAACGTTCAGGTATTGTTGGATAATAGAAAATAATCATAAGAAAAAGTCTTGTGAATCCTCACAAGACTTTTTCTCACCTGTCTAATCTTAAAGAAGCTTATTGAATGTCAAAATCCATTGCAAACAAGTGAATAATTTTATAGATATACACAGTTCAATGAGTGTTTACAATTATTATTCTGAAAATATATTGAAAAATATCCAATCTAATAGGATAATTATGTGTAATCACTTTGCTTGAAATGAGGTTATTCATTTGTTCGAGTTAAAATTTAACCACGCTACTGTGTTCACATTTTTAATCGTTTTGATTTACTTATTAAATGGATGTAGTCATCAAACAATCGAAGAAAACAATAGCCCAAAAGAACAAGAAAACATACCTAAAGAAGAGAATCGGCATATAGGTCTTGAAAGATTTAATCCACCAATCGAAGTCCATTTTGTTAGAGAAACAGGACAAGGATTGCGTGAACTAATCGATAATCTTCCAGGTGAGACGTTAGAAGATAATCGATGGAATGATTTATATATGACTGAATTAGGTATAGATGTGGCATACGATTGGAAGGCAGAAGGCGATGTATATTATCGGAAACTAGGAAGTGTGTTAACTTCTGGTAATTTACCTGATGTGTTGAAAGTGAACGCACAGCAATTACGGCAATTAAGCAATGCAAATTTGATTCATGATTTAACAGAGATTTATGAAAATTATGCAACGCCATTTACGAAAGAAGTAATGAATCAAGAAGGACGAGCACCATTGGAAAGTGCAACATTGGATGGTAAATTAATGGCAATTCCGATTGTGACATCAACAGTGGATACAGCAGAGTTTCTGTGGATTCGAACAGATTGGTTACAAAAGTTAAATCTAGATTCTCCAAAGAATATGGAAGATTTAATGGAAATTTTGGGAGCGTTTACAAAAATGGATCCTGACGGTAATGGAATCGATGATACATATGGTTTGGCAATTACAGAGCATTTTTGGGATCCTGCAATGGGAATTACTAGTTTTTTTGCAGGACATCATGCATATCCTAAATTATGGATTGAAAATGAGCAAGGTGAACTAGAATATGGAGCTATTCAACCAGAAGTGAAAATTGCATTACAAGAATTACAAAAAATGTATAAAGAAGGCCAATTAGATAATGAATTCTTTTTAAAGGATGGAAATCGTGTAAAAAAAGATATCATTGATGGCAAAATTGGTATGCTATATGGCGAACAATGGAGTTCATTTGTAGTTGGTCCAAGTCTTGAAAAGAATCCAAATGCACAGTGGCAGGCATTTCCGATTGTTGCTACAAATAAAGAGGAGGTACAAGTGCCTCTTAAATTTGGCGTCAACCAATTTTTTGTAGTTAGAAAAGATTATGAGCATCCAGAAGCAATTGTAAAAATGATTAATTTACATTTAGAAAAAAATTGGGGCGAGTCAGCTGAATTTACTAAATATTATAGCACTCCACTCGCAGTATGGCAGCTATCTCCTGTTACTCCATTTCCAGCTTTAAAAAATTTAGATGCATATAAACAGTTAAGAGCAGCTAGATTATCAGGTAATGATGATTTACTTAGAGATGAAGCAAAATCGATTCATGCAAATATTCAAAATTATATGAACAATGGCGATTTATCTGGATGGGGTTGGGAACGCAGCTATGGTCCAAATGGAGCCTATGCCATTTTGGATTATTATGTGGAAAACAATCAATTGTTAAGCAATCCGTTCATTGGTCCACCAACAAATACAATGATTGAAAAAGGCGTGATCCTTGAAGATTATATGCACGATACATTTATGAATATTATTTTAGGGAGCCCATTAGATGAGTTTGATTATTTTGTAGATAAATGGAACGAAATGGGTGGGCGAAAAATGACTGAGGAAGTGAACGAATGGTATCGTAATTATAAATAATCCTAGTAAATCATTGTACTACTATAGTTTGTGATACAGAGGAGGGGGTGAATTGTTTAACATCCCAGTAAAGTCATTGCATAAAACAATTTTTGTTAGACTGCTTGTATTGTTTTGCATGATTATTTTACCAATAATGATATTAGGTATTTATTTGTATAATTGGAGTTATCAAAATGCAACGAAAGAGATTTCAAGAAACTCTATTGTTCAATTAACATCT
>JAJUGF010000017.1 GCA_029268495.1 Gracilibacillus sp. | reverse complement strand
TTTACTGCATACGTTACATGGATTGGTACAATTCCTTTTTTCTTATTTGTAGACGGAATTACAACAATTAGTCATGCGACAATGGATGCACATCTAGCGACTATTTATGTAGGCATCTTTCCTGCTGCGATTGCATATGTAACATGGGCGATTGCATTATCTTACGGGAATGCAAGTACCATTTCTACATTTCTTTATGTAGAACCTTTTATTGCAGTAATTGTGGCTTGGTTATTATTAAAAGAACTACCAAGTCTAATATCAATCATCGGAGGATGTATCGTTATAGTAGGTTTAATAATAGGACAATATAAGGGGAAAAAGAATAAGCGTGTGCGTTTACCTAAAGCAAGTTAAAAGAAATTGAGACAAAAGCATTCTTTAATTAAAAAATCCAAACGATTCGAAAACTATTTACCGAATCGTTTGGATTTTATGCTAGAACAATACGTATGTCCCAGCTTCTCTTCTACAAGCATATATGAATAATTAATTCCAAATTTCTTTAGATAATTCTACAATGTAACGAAGCTTATTCCATTGTTCTTCTTCTGTTAGTTTATTTCCATGGTGTGTTGATGCAAAGCCACATTGAGGACTTAGGCATAATTGTTCTAAAGGGACATATTTTGTTGCTTCTTCTACACGTTTCTTAATCAATTCTTTATCTTCAAGTTCACCTTTTTTAGATGTAACTAATCCTAATACGACATGTGCTCCCCCATTTGGAATATAGTCTAAAGGACCAAAGTCACCTGAACGATCGTCATCATACTCTAAGAAAAAGCCGTTTACCTTTTCTTTTGCAAATAATGTCGGTGCAATTAGTGCATAGCTACCAGAGAAAGCCCAATTAGATCGATAATTCCCTCGACATAAATGTGTTGTAACAGTTAAATCATCTGGCTTCGTCTCTAAAACACCATTCACTACACGTAATGCTAAATCAATTAAGTAGTCACGAGAAAATTCACCATCATTAAACGGAATATCTGGAGATGAAAGTCCTGCAATATAGACATCATCGAATTGAATGTAACGACATCCCGCATCATAAAAGGCTTGTATCGCATCCTGATATGCTTTAATAATATCATTCGCATAATCTTCTACATTTGGATAGATTGCTATATCTCTTATGCCCTCATTAAAAAGTTGGTTTGGACTAGGGATTGTTTGTTTCGCCACAGCTCTCCCGTCCACAATTGCATGGAATTCTTTATAATCTTGGATAAATGGATGATCTGCACTAAATGAGATTTTTCCCGTATTTCTTATATTATATTTTTCTGTTTCTTCTTCACCATTAAAAATATAACCAACTTCTGGTACATATCCTTCTACTCCATTTAAATGTTCAAGAAAATCTGTATGCCAAAATCTTCTACGAAATTCTCCATCTGTCACAAGCTCTAATCCTACTTCTATTTGTTTATCCACAATACGGGCAATCTCTTCATTTTCAATCTCATGAAGCTGTTGGTATGTAATCTGACCTGCTTGAAAATTTTTTCTTGCTTCTAATAATCTGTCTGGTCTTAGTAAACTTCCTACATGGTCTGCTTTGAATGGTGCTGTAATTGTTTTTGTTGTCATTTCTAATCCCCTTTTCTGTCCTTATCCAGTTTTGTAAGTGAAGGATTGTTTCTGTTTTAATCATATAAAAAAGACCTTCTAAGAAGAAGGCCTTTATATAAACAAAGTCAATCTTCTTATCTTTAAGACTACATGCAGTCTTTTGGAAGTAGCACCGGGTCATATCGACTGGTTGCTGAGACATCTTAGGGCCAAATCCCTCCGCCTCTCTGGATAAGAAACTTATGATTTAATTTTAATTACAATAAAACTACTATAACCTACTAGATAAAAGAATGCAAGTCTAATTTTCAGAAAGATCAACAAACTTCCATAACCTCTGAAATAACCTTATTCTTACCTGTACGCTTTGCGTTGTATAACATTGCATCAGCTTGATGGAAGAAATCTACTTTCGTGATACTTTTATCTAATTCTTTCAGTCCAACACTAACTGTCACATAACCATTTAATTCTTCATGATAACATTCAGCAATTTGTTGTCTTAAATGATCAATTCTGTTATAAGCAGTAGAAAGATCTTTATTTGTTAATAAAACAGCAAATTCTTCTCCACCATAGCGAGCGGCAATATCATCTTCTGTAATATGCTCTGATATAATTGTCGCAACCCTTCTTAACACAATATCGCCAATACTATGACCGAACGTATCGTTGATAGATTTGAAATTATCAATGTCGATTATTGCTAATTGTAGTGGCATACCTTGTTTTATACTTTGATCATATAAAAAGTCTAAATATTGATGAAATGTTTTATGATTATATAAATTTGTAAGAGCATCTACTTTAGTTAAACGATCCATGATTGCATTTTTTACAATTAATTCTTTCTCTTTCTCATCTGCCTTTTGTATAAATGTCATTACTTCATTACCGCGCTCTAGCACTAATAAATAAACACGGTAACCAGCCCATAGTACGAACATATATGAAACATATTCGTATACGGTTACAGCACTTCTTACCTCTGGAAATATATACACACATGTTAATGCTAACATATTTGTGAATAGACTGAAACGCAATTTATCTTCATCAAAATAAATCACAATAACACACATCGTTAGAAGAAACAATACTTGTAAACCTGGTACATTTGGATGGCTAGAAACAGTCACAAATGCTGCAAGTGATCCGATAATTGTTATCATCTTCGTATTATAGTAATTTTTGTATCTTACTAGATAGGACAAGATGGACAGAATAATTACTTGAATCGATGTCGGGAGTATAAGTTTTTCTAAGATAAATCTCATAATGCTATCAGGAAAATAATAAAGCGTAATAAAAAAACTAATAAATTGTCCTAAAAAAGCCATGAATACCATAATCCAATATATTTGGATTATTTTTTCTGACCAAATTTTTTCGTTAATATGTAGACCATTATGTAATGACACGATTTTCACCTTCAATGAAGTAGAATGATTGAACAGGTAAATTATGGCTATACCATTTAACCTATTAATTTAGATAAAAAAGGAAATATTACAAACCAAAGATTACCTACTATCTCATTGTATGGTATAAAATAAAAAAAGAAAAGAACAATTGTAAAAATTTATAAATCTATTTTATAGATAAATATACCTGTAAGCTAATACTATTTACTCTTATCTATAAATAAAGCAAAGTAAATGCTGCGATTACCAGTATTTACTTTGCTTCAATACTATTTATTATTTAATTTTTTTATATCGAAAATAATCTATGTCTACATGACCACCAATTACTTCTGTTGCATAGTTGAATATCCCTATTCGATATCCCATAAAATGATCTAATGTATACTTCATCTGCAAAATATCTCCGATGTTGTTCCACTCAACTTCATTATCAGACCAATAAAATGTAGCTTGATCGATACTATCCTCATACTGAAAACGAATTTTCAAATAAAGGATAGGTGTAGCGAATTCCTTCCTATCAATAATCACTTCATTCTGATTCTGCTTTGATTTAGTCATCTGGATTTCAAAGTGATTTTCATCCATTTTTTTTATTCCTACTGTTCCAAAATTACTCTGCAAGGCGATTAATCCAGCAACATCACCTATTTGCATATTCGTGCAATCTATCTTTATCCTTGCTTCACAAGTTGGGCCTTCTGTACGTTGCGTTAATGTATTTGGTGCTTCAAGCACATTTTCAACCACTCTACTTGTACGTAATCGTAAATGATCATTTCGTTCTGTTAATGACCAACATTCATTCATCGGATTATGATTCCATTGCCACTGTAAAGAGAGCGCATTATCTGTATAATGAAATTCATCACTAATTACTATAGGAGATGTTATAGCATTTGGTAATTGTAATTCTATCTGTTCTGGTGTTTTACCGTCCACACCAATCATTGGCCAATTGTCTTTCCATTGTACAGGTAAAATATATGGAATTCGTCCTACTGCATCATGGTCTTGAAAAAGCATTGCATACCAATCCCCTGCTTGTGTATCAAAAATCGCACCTTGTGCAATACCTTTATTCTTATAACCAAAATCATCATCAAAAATAATTTTTCTTTCATATTTACCCAAAAGTGACTTCGAACGATAACATATTTGTCTACGTCGTTCATTTCCATTTGTTGG
Organism: Gracilibacillus sp.; assembly: GCA_029268495.1. Taxonomy (GTDB): domain Bacteria; phylum Bacillota; class Bacilli; order Bacillales; family Amphibacillaceae; genus Gracilibacillus; species Gracilibacillus marinus. The sequence goes on along the minus strand of JAJUGF010000017.1, from coordinate 13,582 downwards.
CCATTCAATAAACAATAAATAATAGTAACCATTTATATAGTATGCATGACACCCTTCACATCTTAAGCCAATATTATCAGTTGGTGTTTGTAATAAAATCTGATTAATACCAGACTCCTTTAGCTGAGTCACATCTTCTGTCAATTCTACAATTTTTATGTCTCCACATCCATAAATCACAAAAACTCTTCCACCATCAAATAGTAATGCAGGGTCATGATATATCCCATCAATTTCAGAACGTTTCCATTCACCCTTTTCAATATCATCTGTCTGGTAGATATAGAACTTTTTCATATCATTACTTGAAAAACATACATAATATGTATCATTCTCATAACGCAAACTAGCTGCCCAAGATCCTTGTCCATAAATTCCCTTTTTTTCTATCAAATAATGTTCCTGGTTATCCTCTAGCTTGTCAAAAACATAGGAAACAATTTCCCAATCTCTTAAGTTGACAGACTTCATAATCGGACAACCTGGCATTGTATGCATACTTGTACTGATCATATAAAACATGTCATTTACTCTTATTACGTCTACATCAGGTATATCCGTCCAGTATAATGGGTTTGTAAGTGTGATAGGAGTCACATTAGATTCCTCATTTCTTTTATTATTATAATGTAATCACTTACATTATAAATGTATACGTACATATTAGCAATTACATTTCTTCAAAGTATTCAATAATGTAACTAATTAAATAGCGTTATGAATAGAAATAGTAGTAGAGGATAAGAATGTTGTTAGATTGGAGAGATGCACATATGCTTAGCAATCCATTAGTTAAAAAACTAAAACAAAATTTAAACTCACATAAATCTATTTTGAAAAGTCTTACAGCAAATGAATTGAAAATAGTGAAGGAAATCGAGAAGAGAACTACCATCGCAAATAAGAATAATATTTCAAGAACGAGTGCTTACTTAGAGTTTTATTTGGATCATGAGGAAATTGACTGGGCTTTTTTAGCACATATGGTATCAAGAAATGCGGGTTGGAATATGACAGACCTAAAAGGTACTTACTTACCTTTTTTACTTAATGAAGAAGAACAAGAGTATTTTTTCCTCTTCTTAGAGAGATGTAATTGGTTAATATTCCAAGATGCATATCCACAACTTTTGCTATATGCATATTGTAAAAAAGAAAATAAAGATTATTTTCATTTATTATCACATTTTGGAGTGTCCGTATTTATGGAACACAATTGGCGACTTTATTATACATATAAAGATGCCTCGTTATTAACAGTTGCTTTAATTATTAATGAGCAACACTATATTGAAGAACGCGTAATACAAAATGCACATTACAAAGCAACTATAATGGAAAGTATTGATTTGAAAGTACAAGATTGGTTCCAATTGAATTTTATACTTTTTCCTACACCATCTAGGGATTTATTCGGACAATCCATTCAACAATTTCAATTATTAAAAGAAAGAATTGCTATTGGGAAATTCCTTTATTCATTATTGTTTCATAAAGACTACTTCAGCCAATTTCTTACTTATGCGAAAAACACTTCACATACAGGATCTAGAAAAGATTATTGGCCAGATTTATTTCATGATGTAAATAATCCACCCTCTAACCACCAATTTTATCCTATTATAGAGGGATGTAGTTTGGTTGATCTTACTAAAAAAATTTATAGTCCTGTTCTTGTGCATGCATGGAAAGACATTGACCATACACCAAGCAAAAGAGGGGATTGGTATAAAAATACGAATATTCTCGCTTATTATCGTAAGCAAAAGAAAGTCCAACCATCACCTGTTTCCGATAGCTATTGTCAAGCATTAAATAAAATGGAACTTGCTATTCTTACTAAACAAAAATTTAAATAATGCTTCCTACAAAACATAACAAATTTTGTAAGGAAGCACTTCTCCATAGAACACTTCATATTATACTGCTGCAATGAATTGTTCTAAATCGTCTAATCGATTATTCATATCTTTACAACCTTGATTATACAAATCTAATAATTTTCGTTGATTTTTTTCCACTCTACCTACTTGTAATTTCTCATATGGACAAACAATAAAGACATTCCCTTTCTTCTCTTCTTCAAATAGAAACTGGAGTGTTTCATTATATACTTTGTGACGTTTTTCAATTGCTGCTAATAACCCTGGATACTGTTGATATTTCTTTCGAAGATACCAATTGAATGATTGTGGTTTTTTGTAATATCCTCTATTTCTAGTTAAAATGACAACATTCTTAGTATTTCCGTCTTTAATCGACTGTTTAATTGGTATCGGATCACTAATTCCACCATCCATTAGAATTCGATTGTCGTATTGAACAGCTGGTGCAACTAACGGGAGGGAGCTTGAAGCTCTTAATATTTGTAACAAATCTTTCCCATGTTTAGATTTTTTATAATAAATAGATTCACCTGTCATACAATCCGTAACACCAACAACTAATTCTTCTTCCGCTTGATGAAATGTTTGAAAATCAAATGGAACTAGTTTGTTAGGTAGTTTATCAAAAATAAAGTCCATTCCAAATAATTCTCTTCTCTTCAGCCAATTACGTATAGATAAGTATTCTGGATGTATAACATAATCAATGGTTGCTTGTTTATTTCTATCTACTTGTTTGGATATATAAGAGGATGCATTACACGCACCTGCTGAGACCCCAATGACATATGGAAAATATCTGTTGTTTACCATTAAAGATTTCAATACACCTGCAGTATATACCCCTCTACTACCGCCGCCTTCTAATACTAATCCAATACTCATTTCACATTTCGCCTTTCCATTTTACATATTATGTATATATCATAACAGAAAGTTATTCATATTAAAAATATTTAAGAGGATTAATCACAAGAAAAACGGGAAAATATAACATATATCAGTTCAATACAGTCTACTTCAATCTTGTATTTTGGAAATCAAAATACTATCTATAAATTTATCAAAAAAGGAGAAAATTCTTTGAAAAAAGCGACTATTATATTAAATCCGAGCTCTGGGAAAGAAAATAGTGAGATCTATTTATCATTTGTAGAGAGAATAGTAAAAGAAAATGCATACACATATGAAGTAAAAAAAACGAAAAGAGCAGGTGACGCAATTAGGTTCGCAGAGCAAGCTTGTGCAAATAAAGATGATTTGCTTATCATTATGGGTGGTGACGGCACAGTAAATGAAGTCATTAATGGCATTGCAGAAAAGGAACATATACCATTACTACATGTGATACCACTCGGAACTGTAAATAATTTTGCTCGTGCATTAAACATACCACTACAAATTGACGAAGCTATTGAATGCATTGCTTCTACTGATTATAAATCGTGTGATATAGGGAAAATAAATAATCAATATTTTATGAATCTTGTTAATGTAGGAGCAATTGCAGAAGCCACATATTCTGTGACTACTGAGCAAAAGTCTAAGTTAGGCTCTTTTGCTTATTTCATAGAAGGTATTAAGCAATTTGGAGAAGATGCCATTTTTCATGCAAAACTAGAAATTGAGGACCAAACAATAGAATCTGATACTATGCTACTTTTAATTGCCGTTACAGATACATTCGCTAGCTGGAAAAATGTAATTAAAGAAGCAAAAATAGATGATGGCTATTTGCATATTTTTGTATTTCAACCTTTCACAAAATTAGATGCGATGTCCATTGTTACAAAATTAATGAATGGAGCATTACATGAACATGAGCAAGTGACTTACTATAAGACAAAAAAAGCAATTATTCATACTGACCATACAAAGACAGCTAATATAGATGGTGACGAAGGGTGCGTTACGCCATTAGATGTAGAAATATTACCTAAACATGTAACTGTTATAGGAAAATAACAAATAAAAATGGAGATACTTGAGCTCGTTTTCATACTATGTATATCAAGTAATTGTCATACACATCATAATTCAAAGTAGTTTTTAACATGTGTAAAAGAAGAATATAGTAAATTTCACATTCTTCTTTTACCACATCTTTCATTTACTTATTTAAGTAAATAATCATACTTCTCATCATTCGATAAATAAAAAAACCGACCAATACTCCTAATATATTCAGAATCATATCATCTACATCTGTACTTCTTCCAATAAACAACTGAATAGATTCAATACATAGAGTGACAAGAAATCCAAGTAAAAGTATATAACTAGTTGATTGAAATCTCTTCCAAAGAATGGGTGTTAAAAAACCCAGTGGCGTAAATAAAAAAATGTTTCCTAGAAGATTGATGAAAGAGATACTTCGATACCCAGCCACATCTCTCAATGAAAAATAATTATCTAACGTCTGAAAAGGTATTAAATTAATTTGGGAATTATTCCAATAAGGTAATTGCAGATCAGATATATATTTTGGAACAATTGTCTGTGAAGCCAATCCAATATGATAAACAACAAAGATGAATAATAGCAACTCATGCCACAAATTTCTTTCAATCTGATTCTTTTTCATATACATATTACGCAATAAAAAATAGACTGGGATAGTACACAATGCGAACAGAAGCATACTTTCTACATAATAGTATATTAATTTCATTCTTTATTTTGTTTAGATTGCCAATATTGCATTGGGTTTTCTGCATTGGAAAGATTGACTTGTTTCATAACAATTGATCTCTCTTCCCTATTCAACTTTAGATCTTCATATATTTCACTTGATTTCGTTAATCCCACTTTTTTCGCATCATCTATCGATTGACAAAAATAAATATCTTTTATTCCTGCAAAGTACATTGCTGTTAAACACATTGCACAAGGCTCCCCACTTGCATATATGGTGAACTCTGATAAATCATTTGTTTGAAATAACTTTTGTGCTTTTCGAATAGCAATCATTTCTGCATGACCACTTATATCATGAATCAAATGCAATTCATTGACACCTTCCGCTACAATCTTGTCATCTCTTACGATTACCGCTCCAAACGGTTGTCCCCCATCTGTTACATTATTCATAGCTAAATCGATTGCTTTCTTCATATATGTATTCATTTTTATACTCCTCTCTTGTATTCCTACAAATATTGTAATGTAAACAACATAATTTTTAAAGGATATCACTCATATACAACTTCTTTTACGTTTTTTGTTAAAAATGATAGAATGAATTGAAAGCGCGAACAAGAAAACAAAAAAGTTGGGATTTATTGGGAGGCAACCACTTTGACACAATATACAAATTGGGCTGGAAATATTCAGTTTAAACCAAAGCAATGGCACGAGCCGAGAACAATTGAAGAATTACAACATATCGTCAAAAACGCAAAAAAGCTACGTGTTGTAGGGACTGGGCACTCATTTAATTCAATAAGCGTGTGTAGAGAGGAAATTGTTTCATTACACCATTTTAATAAATTAATTGAACTGAATACAGAAGAACAAACAGTAACAATTGAAGCAGGCATGAAATATAGCGAATTGAGTAAAATATTAATAAACAAAGGTTTTGCGATACATAATTTAGCATCATTACCTCATATCTCTGTGGCAGGTGCCATTGCTACTGCAACACATGGCTCTGGTAATAAAAACAAAAGTCTTGCAAGTATTATTACCGCATTTGAACTCATCAATGCAAATGGTGACATCATCCATATTACAAGAGAGAACGAAGCACGATTCGATGGAATGATTGTACATTTAGGTGCATTAGGAATTGTAACAAAATTAACATTAGAGATAGTTCCTGAATTCACCATTCGACAATATGTGTATGAAAATCTACCGATAGACTCCGTTCAACGGCATTTTGATTCTATTTATGCTAGTGCATATAGTGTTAGTCTATTTACCAATTGGGAAACGAATACTATTAATCAAGTGTGGCTAAAGCAAAAAGTAGAAGATTCTAAAGTAGAGGATTTATTTGGAGCCATTCTTTCCGAAAAGAAATTGCATCCTATTACAGGTATTGACCCTATTCATTGTACAGACCAGCTCGGTATAGAGGGAAAATGGTATGACAGATTGCCACATTTCCGTATGGATTTTACACCAAGTAGTGGAGATGAAATCCAATCAGAGTATATAATTAGCAAAAAAGATGCGCCTCATGCAATCAAAGAGATTCAGACAATTGGTCAACAATTATCATCATTGTTACACACTTCAGAGATCAGAAGTATTGCACAAGATAATTTATGGCTAAGTCCATATTATAAGCGAGATTCTATCGGATTACATTTCACATGGAAAGATGATTGGGATAATGTACAGCGAATGTTACCAGTCCTTGAATCTGTGCTTAAACCTTTTCGTCCAAGACCACATTGGGGGAAAGTATTTACTTTAGATAAAGAAGAAATTCAAAGTCAATATGAAATGTTACCAAAATTCAGAGAGCTATTAACTGAATATGATCCTAATGGGAAATTTCAAAATGATTTTATCAATACTTATATTTTCTAAAGGAACACTATGATTCTAACAATTTTTAGCGATCATTGGCTAAAAAGTTAGATTAGAGTATAAACAAATGGACAAGCCATAGCCGTTGTAAGCACATATAAAATCACATTTCAATTTCCTTATAAATACAAACAAAATCCAAACGATTCGATAATTATCTCTCGAATCGTTTGGATTTTTGTAATGGTTGAATAATTCTTTTACACAAATATCATTTTGATTCTATCTTTCTAGATGAATAACACGTGTGTTACCAATCATGTCGTGAATACCAACTTTTTGTTGTGTAAATGCAACAAATAAGTATAAAAACACGAAAATTTTAAATACATTGTGTATAAAGCGCCCAATTACTTCACGAAAAAATAAATCATTCCACTTTAATGATGAATGGTCTTCTTTAATTACTTTTAAACCGAATATCATTTTTCCTAGAGTTTGTTGAAAAAACTTTGTCATACACAAAAAATATAAAAAATACACAATAGTACTGATGATTCCACTCACAGTCCAAAAACCTATATCTATTGGTTTACCATCATTAATAAATGAAAATGGTATTAGCACAATACCATTAATACTAAAGATAATGATTAAATCCAAGATATATGCCCAGAATCTCATCCAAAAGCCTGCATATTGATACTTTGTTACTTGAGCTATTTGTTCTTCCATGAAATGTCCCCCCTTATCTTGAGTACAGATACATTGCACGTGGTGCGTTAGATTGTTGTAACAATTCCTTTATACCTACTAAGTCTGTATTTGAACGGAACATTGATGCTAGTTTCATTCCGAAAACTGAACCAAATGGAAAACCTTGTTCATACTCAATTACTTGTGCATCTATTAAATCATGTTCTTCTTTCATCATTGTGATTGTATCTTCTAGAGAACCAATAGCGTCTACTAAATTAACTTCTAAAGCTTGAGAACCAGTGTACACACGGCCATCCGCCAGTTCTCTTACTCTTTCTTCAGACATATCTCTACCATCAACAATAACCTGAACAAAGTCACTGTACATATCATCTATCATTGCTTGTAATATTGCCCGTTCCTCTTCACTCATTTCTCTTGTGGATGACATAATATCTTTAAACTCTCCACTTTTTATCGTATTGAAATCCACACCTAAATCTTCAGCAAGGCCCGCAAAATTAATGCTCTCCATAATAACTCCGATTGATCCTGTTAATGTTGCCTTATGTGCTACAATTTTGTCAGTTGGTGCAGAAATATAATATCCTCCAGATGCAGCAGTATTCCCCATTGAAACATAAATCGGTTTATTGTATGTTTCTTTTATTTCTAAAATCTTATCATGGATTTCTGCACTTTCTACAACCCCACCACCAGGCGTATTTACATCAATAATAATACCTGCTACACTTTGATCTTCACCAGCATATTCAAGCATATCAAGAAATTGATCATGATTATACAACCCTTCACTAAACAAAGAAGTTGTGGAAGTATCTTGAATTACTCCTTCCAAGTGTAAAACAGCTATTCTCTTTGTTAATGATCCATCTTCTACGACTGTTTCTGTGAATTCCTGGTCGAATTGCGAGAAGTCAAATGCCTCCTCAAAATCTGCAGTAAATAAACTTCCTACAAATTGAAAACCTATTGAAACAAAAAATAATCCAATTGCAATGACCAATGCAATCCATCTTTTTATATTCATATGTATTTCCTCCTTCATTTTATAAATAATCCCATAAATATGTACGTTTTAAATCGAAATAAGTTTCAGAAAAAAATAACAGATTGAAATTTATACAATAAAAAAATGCCATCCATAAGAATGGCATTCAAAGATTAACTCTTTCTCGTAAGTACGTACCCTAAAACACCACCAATTATACTTGGGATAAACCAGCCTAATCCCACAGAATAAAAAGGTAAAATACTAGTAAATAATTCATCCATCCATTTACTTTTTATTATTGATGTATTGATACCTTCTACAAAAGATATAAATAATGTAATGAAAATACTATATTGATAGACTTTTTTGCTTCCTTTAAATAAAGGATGTAAAAAAGTAAGTAACATCAAACAAATTGCAATAGGATACAATATGGATAATACAGGTACAGAAAACTCTATAATGGTAGATAATCCAAAATTAGAGATAATTGCACTGAATATTGTGAAAATTATAGCCCAAATTGAATAAGATATTTTTGGCAATATTCGTTCAAAATAAGATGCACATGATGTAATTAAACCGATACTCGTTGTTAGACATGCTGCAATGACAATAAAACCTAATATCACTTTACCAAATGAACCAAAATAATACGCAGAAGCAGCTGCTAATATAGATCCACCATTATCTAAATAACCAATACCTTCGACACTAACAGCACCTAAATAAGCTAAAGAAGAATAAACAAAAGCGAGCAAAACAGCAGCGATTACTGCGGCTTTCATTGTAGCTCGAATGATTTGTTTCTTTGAACCATCACTTCTTTCTTTCATTGCATTAATAATTAGAATACCGAAGACAAAGGATGCCAACACATCCATTGTTAAATACCCTTCTTGAAAACCTTTAAAAAAACTATTATTTTGATACAAATCTGTTGCTTCTTGAATTTCACCAATCGGATTGATAAATGCCATCACAATTAGTAATGCAATAACTATTAATAAGATTGGCGTCAATACTTTGCCTATAATATCAATTAACTTTTGTGATTGTAAAGAAAAATACAAGGAGATTCCAAAGAATATGATAGTAAATAGCAGTAAAGCAAAGTTATTTGTTTCCCCTGCTAAAAATGGAGCAATTCCTATTTCATAAGCCACTGTATTTGTTCTTGGTAAAGCAAAGAATGGTCCAATTGTTAAATAAAGTGCTACTGTGAATACAAGGCCAAATTTAGGATAGACCTGACTTGCCAATGATTGTAAATTAGTTTTTCCTGATAATGCCAAAGCTAAAACAGCTAGTACTGGTAATCCAACTCCTGTAAAAACAAATCCTAAATTTGCTAAAAATAAATTGTCACCTGCTGCTTGTCCGAGTTGCGGTGGGAAAATTAGATTACCTGCTCCAAAAAATAAAGCAAACAGCATAAATCCTATTGTAATAATATTGGGTGATTGACGTTCAGACATTTGTTAAAAACCTACTCTTTCTGTATACTATTTTCAAAATATTTAAAGAATATCATTTTGCACAAAGAAAAGCAATCAATTCAATGTATTTGGATAAAATACACAAAGAAAGTGGAGATTGAGTACGCTTTAACTTACTTAATTGGTATTTCATTCTTTTTATACTACAAAAAACCACCGAATCTTTAATCGGTGGTTTCCATTTAATTATTCACATTTCGTTTAGAAGATTTCCCCTTGCCTCTTCTTTGCTCATCAGGTTTTTTCCCTTTACCATGTAGCTTTTCTTTCGGCGCGAACGAATCTTTTGTCATTAAATACCCTCCTAAGTTACTATTCACATACGTGTATAGTCTTTATAGAAGGGTTCATTTTTATTCATGTAAGCTATTTTCAAAAAAATCAATTATTTTCTCTTCATTTGCTAAAGTAGACTCGAGTAACTGGTGTAAAGCCTCTTCTTCTTCAAATAAATCTAAATCTTGACCATACCATTTTTCCAACTCTGTTTTTTCTAATGTATATGTTTTTTCATCAAATTGAAATGTAAGAAGTTCTGCATTATCAATTAAAGTAAATATATATGTTGCATTGTATAATACTGTTTTTCTGTACTCATCTTCTAATTGATTCGCTTCTATATTAGAGTATACTAATTGAATACCATACGGTTCTTTCGTTGTCTGTAATGCAACAGATTCCATTTTATCATGATGCATTAATTGATTTGCTAAGTTGATTACAGCACTATTGTCTCCAACAAAGGAACCATCCCATTCGAATAAATCCACTTGGTCATTACTACTGCAACCGAACAATATAACAATTAAAAGTAATAATAATAGTTTTATTTTTATTTGTTTCATCATTAACACCCCCAAATAAATCATACTTGTCATTAGCAAGAATGTAAAGGGGACATTCGTATTCGACAAATATTACAATATTTTAAATTTTTAAAGACCCTCTAAAACCACGCGCTTTATAATAAGAATCTGCACCATTATGATATAGAAATACTTGGCCATACCTTCTGTCACAAAATAGTGCGCCACCTTTTTCTCGAATACTTGAAGGTGTTTTAACCCAACTTGAAGTTTTTAAATCAAATTCACCCAATTCTTGCAAATATATATATTGCTCTTCTGTCAGTATCTCAATTCCCATTTTCTTCGCCATATCGATAGCACTTGTTTCAGGCTTATGTTTTTTTCTTGATTGTAATGCTTCTTGATCATAACAAACACTTCGTCTACCAACAGGACTTTCTTTACAACAGTCAAATAGGATAAATTTATCTTCTTTTTCATCGTAATCAACTATTGCTGGTTCTCCACCAGTACGTTCCATTTCTCTTAATGAATCCAGCTTATTCTTATCTGAACGTAACCTTTCTTCAATTAAATCAAAGTCCCATTCTGCTTTGTGAAATATTTCTTTTTCATATCTTTCTCGTAAAGTTCTGATTAGCTCTTCTGTATTTTCGATAGTCATTCCTTAACCTCCTGAATAATAGTATATGTTCAGACTTCTAATTGTAATTAGCATACAGTAGTGAATGGATTCCAACAAGTTACTGATTTATGATGTTAATTTTAAACCAATTACAGCTGAGATAATCATTCCAATGAAGAGCAGTCTTTTCCAATCTTTAGGTTCCCCATAAAATATCATTCCAACAAGTACACTACCTACTGTCCCAATACCTGTCCAGACAGCATAAGCAATCCCCAGTGGCAATGATTGCATTGCTATACTCAGTAATCCAAAACTAAATATAAAACCAATTCCAAGTATTACAAATGAGGTAACACTCTTTTCGTTTACTATTTTATTCATTCCAATCACACCAAGAACTTCAAATACACCTGCAAATATTAATACAATCCATGCCATTTAATTTGCACCGTCCTTTTCAATCCGCTCATTTGTAACAAGCTTTAACCCAATTACCCCAACAAGCAACAATAAAATAAAACCGATTTTCAGCAAATGAAAAGGTTCATCAAATATAATTACTTCTACCACTGCAGTACCTGCTGTACCAATCCCAGTAAAGATCGCATAAACGGTAGCAACAGGTAATTTCTTTGTTGCTTCAATTAATAAGTAAAAAGAAAATGCAATTAAAGCAATGGTTCCTAACCATGATAGCCAATTTGTTGAATATTTTAAGCCCATTGCCCATAATATTTCTACAATTCCAGCAAGAATGACATATATCCAATTACGATTCATTTAATCCTATCCTCTCTCACATTCCAAAGTCCATGCCAATATATTGTCCATGAAGCAGATAGCCTTCTTTCCATTCTTTCTTGTCCACCATACAATAATTCAATCAATACACCATCCACTACACCTAAAAATGCAGTTACTGCTTGATCTATTTTTATTTCTTTATTTATATCTCCATTTTTTTGTGCCAAATCCAGAATAGGCAAAAACAATGCTTCTATACGATCTAAATAATTGTATACATATTCCATGATTTCCTCATTCAAATGTCTAGGAGGATAGATGGCATTACGAATCCAAAATTTTGCATGGATATCTTCTTCATACCTTTTTGTACAATCTACTAAAAAAGTATATAAAAAAGTTGAAATAGATTCCTTCGTATGCTTGTTAATAAATTCAGATACAAAAATAACCTCTCTCTCATACGTTTCTTTACACAAATGAAGATACAAGTCATCTTTTCCATTAAAATGAGTATAAATGGATTGTTTTTTTATCCCAACATCCTTTGCTATTTGCGAAAGTGAAGCTCCTTCATAGCCATTCTTTGCAAAATGCACTAATGCTATTTGTTTGATTTCGTTTGCTGTCATCGTATCACCCTTCCGAACGGTCGTCAGTTAATCTTAACACCCTCTTACATTTTAGTCAATAATGAGAGTGTTTTTTAGCATCCAGTCTATATAATATATATTTATTATTATTCCATATCTTTTTTAAAAACAAAACTCACTTTATCATATCCCATTTTCTCTTCATAAAAACGATGTGCATCTGTACGTGCTAATCCTGATGATAGCGCGACAGTATGATAATGGTTCTCCTTCGCCCATTGATGTACATAAGACAGTAACACATTTCCATATCCATTTGAACGATTATTATCATCTGTTACAAGATCACACACCCAAATATACTCTCCGTAATACAATGTAATCATTGGCATAAATCCGACTAATGCTAACATTTCTTCTTTCTTATATAGTGCAAAAATCCGATATTGATTCTCTTTTCTTGCTGCCGCCACTAATTTTACATATGATTGTAAGTTAAGATGTGTGCGTAATTGTTTCATTATATTAAATGATGACTCTATTTCACCATCTGTTTTTAACTCCTTAATCATTGTTGATGTCATCGTCATTCCCCTTCCTATATGTCGTACTTCTCCAATGTATAGAAGATGTGTACCTTTTCCCTCTGAATCCATTTTTTCTTAATTGTTTGGCGATATATTTGTTGAATAATCCATGACCAAGCAAAACAATTGATTGATGCTGATTCGCCATTTCAATCAATTGTTTTGCTGCATTCACTGCTCTCACTTGTGCATCTTTATGTGATTCACGTTTATGAGAATATCCTAAAAAATATGCTATTCTAGCTAGTAAAGTCCAAGTCTTTGGTGTAAATTTTATCTTCTTTACTGAGAGTGTCGGTAGCTCTAACTCTCTGAAAATAGAAAATGATTCCATTTCTTTATTTTCACAAATTTGTTTTGCTGAACAAATAGAACGTGATAAGTCACTTGTAACAATTAGTTTAGCATTCATGATGCTACTGATTGTTTCTTCTGGATATGTATTTTCTACTACTACACCACTTTTATCGTATAATTTTACCCATTCTGTATACTCGTTAGCAGTTAATTTATGTTTACTTTCTATAAGTGACCTTCCATGTCTAATTAGCGTAATCGTTATCAAAATTATTCCTCCCAATACTAATTATAACATAATTATCCAACTTTAATGCATTACATGGTAAGATAAGTAAGTGTC
>JAJUGF010000016.1 GCA_029268495.1 Gracilibacillus sp. | reverse complement strand
TTTAATAACAATTGGCGCACCTTGTTCTTTAATATATGCTTTCGCTTCATCTGCGTCTGTGAACGTTTGGTAGGCTGCTGTTGGAATATCATATTTTTTCATAAATGCTTTTGCAAAATCTTTACTACCTTCAATGATTGCAGCTGCTTTACTAGGTCCAAATACTTTCAGGCCTTCTTCACGGAAGGCATCGACTACCCCTTTTGTTAGAGGTATTTCTGGCCCAACAATTGTCCAATCAATCGCTTCTTTTTTTGCGAAGGCTACTAATTCTTCAATCGCATCGTCCTTTATTGCTACACATGTTGCTTCTTGTGCAATACCTCCATTACCTGGTGCTGCAAAGATTTCTGTCACACGTTTACTTTCTTTTAGCTTTTTTACAATGATATGCTCACGACCACCACTACCGATTACAAGTACTTTCATTCTCGCCACCCTTTCCGTACAACTAGAAATTAGCTGTTGGTTTTGTTCCAACTTCCTCATTATGGTCAAAACTAGGATTCCTAATAGAAATTAGAAATCCTAGTCAAATTAATGTTTGAAATGACGCATGTTTGTTAAAACCATTGCAATCCCATGTTTGTTGCATTCGTCAATAGAATCTTGGTCTCGTTTTGAACCACCTGGTTGAATAATTGCTTTAATTCCTGCTTTTGCTGCATTTTCAACCGTGTCAGGCATCGGGAAGAATGCATCTGACGCTAACACTGCACCAATTGCCTTATCTCCAGCTTGTTCAAATGCGATGTTCGCTGCACCAACTCGATTCATTTGGCCTGCACCAACACCGATTGTTTGATTGTCTTTTGCTACAACAATTGCGTTTGATTTTACATGTTTTACCACTTTCCAAGCGAATAATAGTTCTTTTAGTTCTTCTTCACTTGGTGCTCTTTCTGTTACCACTTCTACACTATCTGCGGTTACGACACCATTATCGCGATCTTGCACTAATAGGCCACCAATTACACTAACTACTTTTTTCGTGTCGTTTGTGTTTATTTCCATTGGTGTTTCTAGTAGACGAATATTCGGTTTCACTGTTAGAATTTCTAGTGCTTTTGAAGAAAAGCTAGGTGCAATAACGATTTCTAAGAAAATATCTTTTAATATATTCGCTGTTGCCTCATCTACTTCTTCATTCAATGCAACAATGCCACCGAAGATAGAAACAGGATCTGCATCATATGCTTTTTGGAAAGCTTGTTCAATTGTTTCACCAATTCCAACACCACATGGATTCATATGCTTTACTGCAACTGCTGCTGGTTGGTCATTAAATTCAAGAACAATCTCTAGTGCTGCATTCGCATCTTGAATATTATTATAAGACAATTCTTTTCCATGTAATTGTTTTGCATTCGCAATGGATGCACCTTTTACATTGCCTTCTTTATAAAATGCTGCATGTTGGTGTGGATTTTCTCCGTAACGTAAAGATTGTACTTTTTCAAAAGTTTGTGTAAATGTTTCTGGATCTTCTTCACCAGTAATCTCTACAAAATAATTCGCGATCATTGCATCATAGTTTGCTGTATGACGGAATACTTTGGCTGCTAGTGTTTTGCGGAATGCTACTGTTCCACCATTATCCGCTAAATTCGTTAATGTCGCATCATAATCTTCTGGATCTACGACAACTGTTACATCGCGGAAGTTCTTAGAAGCTGCACGCAACATTGTTGGACCACCAATATCAATATTTTCAATCGCATCTTCTTCTGTTACGTCAGGTTTTGCAATCGTTTCTTTAAATGGGTATAAATTTACCACAACAACATCAATTGGAGTTATATCACGCTCATTTAATTGCTCTATGTGTGAAGCTTCGTCACGACGAGCTAACAAACCTGCATGAATATATGGATGGAGTGTCTTCACGCGTCCATCAAGAATTTCTTCAAAGTTTGTAATAGCAGATACAGGAAGTGCATTCAATCCTGCCTCTTTCAATGTTTTTAATGTTCCACCAGTTGAGATTAGTTCATAGCCTAATTTCTCTAACCCTTCTGCAAATGGAACTAAATTTGTTTTATCAGATACACTTAATAATGCTCGTTTCTTCAAAGTTATTCTCCTCTCGAAATCAGTTGTTGAATGGTTTGTGGGTATAGATGATGCTCCACTTTTTGAATCGCTTGTTGCAATGCTTCTCTTGTCATATTCTCTTCTATTTTTACCGCTTCTTGTGCAATAATTTTCCCTGTATCCATTCCTTGATCTACAAAATGGATAGTAACTCCAGACACTTTCACACCTGCATCAAATGCTTGTCCGATTGCATCTAACCCAGGAAAAGCAGGTAAAAGAGATGGATGAATATTGATCATTCTGTCTTCAAAGTGTTGCAATAATGTTGGGCCAACTAGTCTCATATATCCTGCTAATATAACCAAATCAACCGATGCTTCTTGTAAAACTTCGACAATTTTCGTCTCAAACATTGCTTTATCTACATATTGTTTCGGATCAAATACAAACATCGGCGTACCATTTGCCTTGGCTTTTTCGATTACTTTTGCATTTGGGTTATCACATACGAGAATGGTCAATTCTGCATCTAATTGATTTGTGCGAATGGCTTCCACAATTGCATCATAATTGCTACCAGTGCCAGATGCAAATACAGCTAACTTTGCTTTACTCATTTGCAAAAGTCACCCCTACTTCTTCTGTCACCTCACCAATAATAAATGCTCTCTCACCAATATCTTCTAATAATTGAATTGCCATTTCTGCTTCATGCGCTTCCACAATAACAGCCATACCAATTCCCATATTGAATACGCCATACATATCTTCTGCACTCATATTCGCTTGTTTTTGTAAATACGTGAATACAGGCGGAATCTCCCAGCTACCTTCTGTGAAACGAACGCCTAAATGATCTGGTAAAGCGCGAGGGATATTTTCATAGAAACCGCCACCTGTAATATGGCTAATTCCTTTAATCGTTAAATCTAACTTCATTTGTTGGATTGCTTTTGTATAGATTCTTGTTGGCGTAAGAAGTGCTTCGCCTAATGTCATGCCTAATTCTTCCACATAATCGGTATATGCTAAATTGTTATCACTCACAATTTTGCGAACTAATGAAAACCCATTAGAATGCACACCAGAAGATTGAATACCGATAATTTTGTCCCCTTGTTGAATCGTATCACCAGTGATGATTCGCTTTTTGTCGACAATTCCAACAACAAATCCAGCTAAATCATACTCGCCATCTCCGTACATTCCTGGCATTTCAGCAGTTTCACCACCGATTAATGCTGCATTACTTTGGACACATCCATTACTGATTCCACTAACAATTTGTTCGATTTTCTCTGGTTCGTTTTTACCACAAGCAATATAATCTAGGAAAAATAGTGGATCAGCACCTTGGGCGATAATATCATTGACACACATTGCTACAAGGTCAATTCCAACAGTGTCATGTTTATCTAAAGCAAATGCTAATTTTAACTTTGTACCAACACCGTCTGTTCCAGAAACAAGAACAGGTTCTTCATATGAGAAGTTACTTAAATCAAATAGCCCTGCAAAAGCACCAACACCGCCGATTACTTCTGGACGATTAGTTTTTGCGATATGTTTTTTCATTAAGTCCACTGCTTTATAGCCTGCGTGCACATCTACACCAGCATCTTTATAAATATCACTCATCGCTATTCTCCTTTTTTTCGGATGTAATGGAGAAAGTGGCGCTACAATTCGCCACTTTCTCTATCCATTTTTGAAAATAAATTGATCATTATTCGTTAATCTTTATATGCAGGAATAATCGTATCAGGATAAATTTCTGTTGGATAATTACCTGTAAAGCATGCTTGGCAAATACCATATGTTTGTTGGTCTCTATCTGCAACAATTGATGCTTCTAATCCTTCTGTTGATAAAAATGCAAGACTGTCTGCTCCAATAATTTCACGAATTTCTTCGACCGTATTATTGGATGCAATGAGTTCCCCTTTTGTTGATGTATCAATACCATAATAACAAGGGTTTTCAATTGGCGGAGAAGCAATACGCACATGTACTTCTAATGCTCCTGCTTCTTTTAGTAAGCCAACAATTCGTCTACTTGTCGTTCCACGTACAATCGAATCATCTACCATGACGACTCTTTTGCCTTCTACAATACCTCTTACGGCAGATAATTTCATCTTCACACCTTGTTCTCTTAATTCTTGTGAAGGTTGAATAAATGTACGTCCAACATAGCGGTTTTTGATTAATCCTAATTCATAAGGAATCCCAGTTGCTTCTGAAAAACCAATTGCTGCTGATATACTAGAGTCAGGTACACCTGTAACGACATCTGCTTCTACTGGTGCCTCTACCGCTAATTGTTTCCCCATTATTTTGCGACTAGCATGTACATTTTGATTGTTTAAATCGCTATCTGGTCTGGAAAAGTATACATATTCCATTGAACAGAGCGTACGTTGCATGGGTGAAGTGAATTGTGTTGAACAAAATCCTTGTTCATCTATAATAATTAGTTCCCCTGGCATTACCTCTCGCTCGTATGTCGCCCCAATCAGGTCAAATGCACATGTCTCTGAAGCAAACACATACGCTTCACCTAATCGCCCAATCGATAATGGTCGTAATCCACGTGGATCTAATCCAACAAATAGTTGGTTTTCTGTTAAGATAGTAAAGGCATACGCACCTTTAATCATACCTAAAGCGGATGTAATCGCATCTTCTAATGGAACATTTCCACTACGTTTAATCAAATGTGCGATTACTTCTGTATCTGACGTTGTTTGTAAAATACTACCTTGTGCTTCCAATTGGCTTTTTAGCGCATGTGCATTGACTAGATTTCCATTATGCGCTAATGCCATACTCGTTGTTTGGGAACGAAAAACTAATGGTTGAACATTTTCGAATCCGCCACCACCTTGAGTTGCATAACGCACGTGTCCTATTGCTGCATTTCCTTTTAAACGAGAGAATTCTCCTTCTGAAAATACATCATTAATTAATCCGACACCTTTATGAACATTTAGCTTTTCGCCATCTGATGTTACAATTCCTGCTCCTTCTTGTCCACGATGTTGCAGGGCATGAAGGCCGTAATATGTCATTTCGGCCGCCTTCTCATGTCCCCAGATTGCAAAAACGCCACACTCTTCATTTAAGCCTTTGATTTCAGCAAGCACGGGATAGCTCCTTTCCAAAGCTGTTGTAATGCTTCAACACTGTCATTAATTATTTCTACATTATCATTTGTTATTACTAATTTATCATCATTAGAAACTGTTCCTATATATGTCGCATGTTCTACCACACGTTCAAATGCTTCTCGATCTTCTACTTTCACTGATACAACAAAACGTGATTGTGTTTCACTAAATAATGTTGCAGTGACATCACCTTGTATTTCTACAAAAGCACCTAGTCCTTTATTTGTGAATAAACTCTCCGCTAAAGCGACACCTAATCCACCTTCTGCCACATCATGCGCAGATACAACTAGACCATTTTGAATTGCTTCTAATAATTGTGCTTGGCGCTTTGCTTCGATTGTTAAATCTAATGCTGGTGCTTTACCGAAATAGCTACCTTCTAATAGATTTTGCAACTCACTACCGCCAAATTCAGGTTTTGTTTCGCCTATTACATAAATCGCATCCCCTTCATTTTGGAAATGAGATGGTGTAATATGTGCTAAAGACTCATGTAATCCTACCATACCTACAATTGGTGTAGGGAAAATCGCTTGCCCATTGGATTCATTATATAAAGATACATTTCCACTAATAACTGGTGTATCAAGTGCAAGACACGCTTCACTCATGCCTTCAACACTTTTTTCCATTTGCCAGAAGTTTTCTGGTTTGTCTGGGTTACCGAAATTCAGTCCATCTGTAATTGCTAATGGTTTCGCACCAGAACATACAATATTACGAGCCGCTTCTGCAACTGCGATTTTTCCACCAACTTCTGGATCTAAGTGAATATAACGAGAGTTACAATCAATTGTCATAGCTAAAGCTTTATCATATCCACGTACACGAATAACAGCAGCGTCAGAACCTGGTGAGAATACCGTATTCGCTTGTACCATGGAATCATATTGATCATAAACATATTCTTTACTTGCAATTGTCGGTTGTTGCAATAATTGACGTAATGTCTCTTTATGGTCTGTTATATTTGGAAGGTATGCAGGCATTTTTTGATATTCTTCATAAAATGCTGGAACTTTGGATTCTTTATAGAATATTGGTGCATCTTCTGCAAGACTATCTACTGGAATATCTGCAACCACTTCGCCATTGTGTAGCAAGCGGAATCGCTTATCATCTGTAACTTTCCCTACTGCTACTGCTTCTAAATTATATTTTCTAAAAATATCGATGATTTCTTGTTCTTGACCTTTCTTCACACATAAAAGCATACGCTCTTGTGATTCTGATAACATCATTTCATATGCTGTCATATTCGCTTCACGTTGTGGGATTAAATCAAGATTCATTTCCATTCCCATTCCTGCTTTACTTGCCATCTCACTAGCAGATGAAGTAAGACCTGCTGCACCCATATCTTGGATACCTACAAGTGCTTCTGAATGAATCACCTCTAGACATGCTTCAATCAATAGCTTCTCCATAAAAGGATCCCCTACTTGTACATTCGAGCGCTTGCTCTCAGAATCCTCTGTTAAATCTTCAGATGCAAATGTCGCACCATGGATTCCATCACGACCTGTTTTTGAACCAACATACATAATCGTATTATCAAGACCTGCTGCAATCCCTTTTTGGATATCTTTCACATCAATTAAACCAACACACATTGCATTGACTAATGGGTTTCCTTCATAACAATCATCGAATTGAACTTCTCCACCGACTGTTGGAACACCAACACAGTTACCATATCCTGCAATACCATGTACTACTTCATCAAATAAATACTTCACACGACCTGTATTTAAATTACCAAAACGTAATGAATTTAATGAGGCAATCGGACGAGCACCCATTGAGAATACATCACGAATAATTCCACCAACACCAGTTGCCGCACCTTGGTATGGTTCTACTGCTGAAGGGTGATTATGACTTTCTACTTTAAACACGACACCTTGTCCATCACCAATATCAACGACCCCTGCGCCTTCTCCAGGACCTTGTACTACTTGGGGACCTTCTGTCGGGAATTTCTTCAATAATGGTTTCGATGTTTTGTAGCTACAATGTTCTGACCACATTACAGAGAAAATACCGATCTCTGTGAAATTAGGACGACGACCCATTATATTTTTGATCATGTCGTATTCTTTGTCTGTTAAACCCATCTCTTTATATATTTTATCTTGTTCAATTGTTTCTGGGCTTACTTCAGGCGCCTGCAACATATTTTTCCCTCCAGTTTTGTAACATTGATTGGAATAATTTCAATCCATCTGCACTATTCAAAATTGCTTCAACAGCTCGCTCTGGGTGTGGCATCATTCCTAATACATTCCCTTGTTCATTTGTCACACCAGCAATGTCTGAAACAGAACCATTTGGATTGTTTTTATATGTGAATACAATTTGATTATTTGCTTTTAATTGTGCTAATGTTTCTTCATCACAATAGTAATTTCCTTCATTATGAGCGATAGGAATAGAGATAACTTCCCCTTTCTCATAATTAGAAGTGAAAATTGTATCATTATTTTCTACTACTAAATCTTCAAAATGACACATAAATTTTAATTTTTCATTACGTAAAAGCGCACCTGGTAAAAGACCTGCTTCTAACAAAATCTGAAATCCATTACATACGCCTAAAATCGGTACACCTTGTTTTGCTTTCTCGCGTAACTGTTTCACAACATTAGATGTAGAAGCAATCGCACCACAACGCAAGTAATCGCCATAAGAGAATCCACCTGGAATCAGTATCGCATCATACCCATCCAAATTAGCATCTTTGTACCATAACATATCTGCTTCTTGACCTAAGGCATCCTTTGCAGCATAGTACATATCACGATCGCAGTTAGAGCCTGGGAATACTACAACAGCAAACTTCACTGAGTAACACCCTCCTCCACTGTATATTCATAATTTTCGATTACAGGGTTTGCTAATAATTTATTACACATTTCTTCAATTTGTTGCTCAATATTCGCATCATCTTCTACTGTTAATTCTAAATATTTTCCAACACGTACTTCTTTAATCGAATTGTATCCTAATGTATTTAATGACCCCTGTACTGCTTTACCTTGTGGATCTAGAACGCCCTCTTTTAATGTTACATGTACTTTAACTAATTTCATTGTAATGCCTCCAGTCTATTCAATATATTATCGTATACCGTTACTAAATCCCCTAAGTCTTGACGGAACACGTCTTTGTCCATTTTTGCACCTGTTTCTATATCCCATAAACGACATGTATCTGGGCTTACTTCATCTGATAAGACGATTTCTCCATTTCTATTGCGACCAAATTCCAATTTGAAATCAACAAGCTGTAAATGAATCTCTTTAAAGAATACTTGGAGCTTTTCATTCACACGTAGCGCCATTTCTTTTATTTGTGCCAACTCTTCTTCTGTTGCATCTGTTAGTAATAATGCATGCGCATCATTAATGAATGGATCATTTAATTCATCTTTTTTATAGAAAAATTCTACTAATGGCTCGGAAAAACGTGTTTTCTCCTCTAAGCCTAGTCTATTCACTATACTTCCTGCAGCGATGTTTCTGACAACGACTTCAAGCGGAATAATGGTTGTTCTCTCTACTAATTGTTCTGTGTCATTTAATGCTTTTTTGAAATGACTATTGATACCATTTTTGTGTAAATAGTCGAACACTTTAGATGAGATGAGATTATTGTATCTGCCTTTTCCGTCAAAATTCGCCTTCTTCGCACCATTAAACGCTGTTGCATCATTTTTATACGATAATACAAGCAACGTTTCATCATCTTTTACTGTGTAGACTTGCTTCGCTTTTCCCTCATATAACAGCTTGTCTTTCATTTCGAACACTCCCCTTATGCTAAACCGATTTTCTTGAAAATTTGATTTACATTCTTCAGATGATACGTATAATCAAAACAATCATCTAATTCTTCTTTGGATAAAGTGTTCTTAATCTGTTCTTCTTGCTCGATCAACTCTCGGAATGGTGTTGCTGTTTCCCATGCTTTCATTGCATTTGGCTGTACCATATCGTATGCAGCTTCACGGCTCATTCCTTTATCAATTAATGATAATAGAACACGTTGAGAGAAAATCACACCATACGTACGATCAATATTGCGTTTCATATTTTCAGGGAATACCGTAAGATTTTTCACGATAGTACTGAAACGATTTAACATATAATTAAGCGCAATCGTTGCATCAGGTAAAATCACACGCTCTGCAGAGGAATGAGAGATATCACGTTCATGCCATAAAGACACATTCTCATAAGATGTAACCATATATCCTCTGATGACTCTTGCCATACCTGTCATATTCTCTGAACCGATTGGATTACGTTTGTGTGGCATTGCAGATGAACCTTTTTGGCCTTTTGCAAAGAATTCTTCCACTTCTCTTGTTTCGGTTTTTTGTAATCCACGGATTTCTGTTGCGAACTTCTCGATAGATGTCGCAATTAATGCAAGTGTAGACATATATTGTGCATGACGATCACGTTGTAATGTTTGTGTAGATACTGGTGCAGCTTGCAATCCTAATTTCTCACATACATATTCTTCTACAAATGGATCAATGTTCGCATATGTTCCTACAGCACCAGATAATTTCCCTGTCTCGATTACTTTAGCTGCTGCATCAAATCGTTCTAAATTACGTTTCATTTCTTCATACCACAACGCCATTTTTAATCCGAATGTCGTAGGCTCTGCATGCACACCATGTGTACGTCCCATCATTACTGTATTCTTATGTTCGATCGCTTTTTCTTTTAATATCTCGATAAAATTAACAATATCTCGACGAATAATTTGATTTGCTTGTTTTAATAAATAAGACAATGCTGTATCTACAACATCTGTAGAAGTTAATCCGTAATGTACCCATTTCTTTTCTTCACCTAATGTCTCAGATACTGCACGTGTAAATGCAACGACATCATGGCGAGTTTCTTGTTCTATTTCCAAAATGCGTGAAATATCAAATGATGCATTGTCTCGAAGCTTTTTGACATCTTCTTTTGGAATAATGCCAAGCTCACTCCATGCTTCACAAGCCAAAATTTCTACTTCTAACCATGCTTGAAATCGATTTTCGTCTGTCCAAATTTTGCTCATTTCTTCCCTTGAATAGCGTTCAATCATAAGAATTTTGCCTCCTAGTTTTGTTCGATGATTTTCTTTTCTATTAAATCTTGATAGATATCATGCACATTGTCCCCTATAAATGTAGCATGTCCCATTTTACGTAGGTCTTTAATCTCGTCTTTTCCATACATATGGATGTGAGCTGTTGCTACATCTTCTAAGCGACTGAAAAACGGTTCGATATCTTTGCCTAATAAGTTAAACATCACTGCTCCACCATGGGAGTGGATAGGAAGTAATGGTAAATGACATATTGCACGAATATGTTGTTCAAATTGAGACACATTGCATGCTTCAATCGTATAATGACCAGAATTATGAGGTCTTGGTGCTAGTTCATTAATTAAAATATCATTTTCTACAACAAACATCTCGATTGCAAATGTACCGACAACACCAATTGTTTCGGCGATTGCCTTCGCTGCTTTCTTTGCTTTTTCGCTGATTTCTTCTGATACGCGTGCAGGTGCAATCGTTGCATGTAATATATGATCACGATGAATATTCTCCGCAACAGGGAAATACGTAATCTCTCCATCTTGTCCTCTTGTAAATACAATCGAAATTTCTTGATGGAATGGTACCCATTTTTCGATAATCAATCGTTCACTTTGCTCTAACATTTCGATTGCTTCTTCTATACTCGCTTCATCTGTTAGTTTCACTTGGCCTTTGCCATCATATCCGCCACGACATGTTTTTGCGACAGAAGGTGTCCCAATTCGTTCTACAGCTTCTTTTAATTCATCTACTGTTGTGACAATGGCAAATTCAGCTACTGGCTGTCCACTTTCCACCATTGCCTTTTTCTCTAATTCTCTATCTTGTGTTACTTTTAAAGAATTGGCACCTTGTGGAAGAATACCTTTATCTTCTAAGATTTGTGCTGCTTTTAAATCCACATTTTCAAATTCATATGTGACTACATCTGATTGATCTGCTAACTTTTGGATTGCGTCTAAATCATCATATTGTGCGATGATTTGTTCATCTGCCACTTGTGCTGTCGGGCAATTTGGTGTTGGATCTAATACAATAACCTTATAGCCCATATGCTTCGCTGCTGTTGTCATCATTCTACCCAATTGTCCACCACCAATAATTCCGATAGTGGAACCAAATAGCAATTTACTTGTCTGCAAGGTCAACCCTCATTTCTGCTACTTTTTCTCTTAGCTGATTATGATATGTTGCTAATTTCTCCGCAATACTTTCGTCATGTGTACCAAGTATTTGCGCTGCTAATATTCCTGCATTCGTCGCTCCTGCTTTGCCAATCGCAACTGTCGCAACAGGTACCCCTCCAGGCATTTGCACAATGGATAATAAAGAATCTAAACCATTCAGACTTTTGGATTGAACAGGTACACCAATGACTGGTAATGTTGTCTTAGATGCAACCATTCCTGGTAAATGTGCCGCACCTCCTGCTCCTGCAATAATTACTTTAAGTCCTTTTTGTCTTGCTTCTTCTGCATAATGAAACATATCTTCTGGTGTACGATGTGCAGAAATCACTTCTTTTTCATACGCTATACCTAATTCATTAAGTATGTCACACGTATGTTGCATTGTATCCCAATCTGATATACTTCCCATAATTACCCCAACTTGTGCCATTGTTTCCCCTCTTTCATCAAATAAGTGTTGATTTATCCTATAAAAAAACCTATTCATAGCTCCTCATGAATAAGAGAAGATGAATAGGCTAATAGCTTCGTCCAATACCTTCTTAACCTACAATCTTATATTCATAAGTAATGAAATATTCTCATCGCGGTGGCTCAGGATTCATCATGCATTGTTTTCATGAATCATTCGTCTTTTCACCCCATGATTGTAGATTTGGAAGACAGTGTACATCTTCCCTCATAGTCCATCATTTACGGTGATGGGTAGAAACTATTGGGCCATATCCCCAAATTATATGAAGGTTACGTTGTTTGATTATTTGCTTGTTTCACTCTACTCTTATGATAACAAGCGATATGGATTTCGTCAATATAAAAATCGAACGTTAATTTACCTAAATAAATTAACGTTCGTGTTTTAGCGGTATTGTTTCAAATTGAATCAAACGATCGACAGGAATTGCTTCATTTCCCGCTTCTTTGAATATTGGTTTCTCTATTCTTCTTATAGGTTGATAACCTGATTTCTTAATCCGATCTAAACATTGATCAATTGTTTCATCATGATTAACTTCGAAGATTTTCTTCTGTTTGCTGCTCGTCTTTTTCGACACTTTTCACAATCTTCCCTTTCTTCACTTTTTTCACCCAGAACCCTCCATGTATTTGTTTTGGTTCATATGCAATAATGAAAGCTTTTGGATCAATTGATTTTATTGTTTCATATAAATGTAGTTCGTATTTTCTTGGAGATAATATTTGCATGGAAAGTCTGTCTCCGTCCATTCCATATGCATACCAGCTTGTGACACCATATCCTTTTTCGCGTAATTGCTTTGTAAAAGATATATCTGGATTAGAAGAAATCACATTGACAGTAATATATCCTAATGCTAGTTTTTCTTCAATCATTGAACCAACAATGACACCAATCCCATATCCAAGTCCATATGCAATCAAGTTCTGAACTTCACCTAGATTATCTAATACAAGTCCAAGTCCTAGTGTGTATATAACAATTTCAAATGTACCAATCGTACCTGCAATATATCTTCTACCTTTTAATGTTAGAATTACTCGAAGTGTTGATAAGGATACATAAACAATATTAATCGCCATAATAATTATAACCATGACAATAGCATTTTCTAGCACGACTCACCCTCCTGTTCTCACCATGTTGCTATTCCTACCATACCATAATAGTAGTTTGATGCGGCACCCATTTTAACATACTACTTGCGTTGTCGCTATATATTTAAAAAGAATCGAAAGGATAGATAACGATGGACCCATTCCGACAAATGCATGAATGGAAAAATAACTTAGATCACTTTTTTGGTGGGGACTTTTGGAATGACTTTGAACATATTGTCAAACCACCTATTCCTGCTGTTAATTTGTATGAACAGGAAAATGAATTCATATTATATATTAATTTGCCCGGAATCAAGGATCGTAAACAAATTAACCTTTCTACTTCTCCTACTACAGTTGAATTAAAAGGACAATTATTTCCGATTGAACAACATGGCAAAATCATTAATCAAGAAATTCTGCTTGGTGAATTCCAACGCAAAATCGATTTGCCATTTCCTATTAGAGAAGATAAAGTATCTGCATCTATCAAATCAGGTGTCATGATTGTTCATTTGCCAAAACAGAAAAAGGAACATAATAGGAAGAAGATTTCTATTGAGACGTTTGAGGAGTAAATAAGGATTGGGATATGAGTATTGTTCTTCAAACAAAACACGAACGATTCTATATTTAGTGTTTGGCAATGAAATAAACAATGTTCGTATAACCCCGCTTCGGCTTGCCCACTCTCCTTTCCATGGGCTTTTTCCTTCAGCTAACTTTTCCCAAGCAAAAGTCGCTTGGAAAAGTGGACCTTCAGGAAAAAGGGGCCCATAGGAGTGGGAGTGTGCGCCTTTGCTATAGTGACATTCTACAATGTTTACAAGAGCTAATGTTTTGGTTTGTTACAGTTAGACACTTATTTTGTTCATCATGATACGTAATCTAAATATAAAATTATATTCAATATGAAATAAAGCCAATAATTTTATGATTATATTAATTGTAGCGTACCAAAAAGCGCAGGCGTCTGTTTCCACTCCTGTGGGATGTTTTTCCCCTAAGATCCACTTTTTAGCGCACTTTGCTAAAAAAGTTAGCTTAGGGGAAAAACCTACGGAAAGGGAAACGGACAAGCCGGAGCGGTTGCCAGGCACATATCTAATTTCAAAATGATCAAATAAAGTTATCTTTCATACGCAAAAAATCCAAACTGTTCGGTAAATAGCTTCCGAATCGTTTGGATTTTTTAAATGGAAAAATTATATTGTCCTCATCTCACAATTTTTAATGTAAGAATCCTAAATATAAAATGAAGACAATGAATAAGAACCACATGATTGGATTGATTTCTTTAATACGTCCTTTTGCTGCCATCATAATTGGATAGAAAACAAACCCTACTGCAATACCTGTTGCAATACTATAGCCAAGTGGCATAACAATAATCGTCAAAAATGCTGGTACTGCAACTTCGAACTTATCCCATTCAATATCTTTTAAAGAAGATGCCATCATAATCCCAACAATGATAAGTGCTGGTGCTGTCACATGACTTGTCACTACTCCTAATAATGGAGAGAAGAAAATAGCAAGTAAGAATAATCCAGCTGTCACAACAGAGGTAAATCCTGTTCGTCCACCCGCTGCAACACCCGCCGTTGATTCTACATAAGAAGTCGTTGTAGATGTTCCTAATGTCGCACCAACAACTGTTGCTGCAGAATCAGCAAACAATGCTTTACCAGCTCGAGGTAATTTGTTATCTTTCATTAAACCTGCTTTGGAAGCAACTGCAACTAATGTTCCAGCAGTATCAAAAAAGTCTACAAAAAGGAACGTAAGAATAACAACAAGCATTTGTAATGTAAAGACTTGATCTAAATGTGTAAAAGCCGCTCCAAATGTAGGTGCTAAACTCGGTACTTCACCAATAATTCTTTCTGGTATTGGAACGAGATTAAATAACATACCGACAATTGCTGTGATAACCATACCATAGAATACGCCACCTTTAACACCCAAACCGATTAGAACAACTGTTACTACAATACCTAGTATTGCAAGTAATGTTGGCCCACTCGTTAAATCACCTAATTTAACAAGAGTTGATGGATCTGCTACGATAATATCGGCATTTTGAAACCCGATAAATGCTATGAATAAACCAATCCCTGCACCTACTGCCATTTTTAATTGTGCTGGAATTGCATTAATTACTTTTTCACGAAGACCAGTGAATGTTAAAACAATGAAAATAAGTCCTGATACTAATACACCTGCTAACGCTGTTTCCCAAGGGATGCCGTAACCTAATACAACAGTGAATGCGAAGAATGCATTAAGTCCCATACCTGGTGCTAATGCTATCGGATACTTTGCAATAAGCCCCATAATCAATGTACCGACAGCTGCTGCTAATGCTGTCGCAACGAATACCGCCCCAGCATCCATTCCAGTACCTTCTGCTGCAAGCATACTAGGATTAACAAATAAGATGTATGCCATTGCTAAGAATGTCGTAATACCTGCTACCGTTTCTTGACGATAACTTGTACCAAGCTTGTCAAATTCAAAATACTTTTTCATTTACTAATCTCTCCTTCTTTTATACCAGAAATACGAAAGACTCCTTTTCATCAAAAGGAGTCTTTCATACAATTCAGAATGCGTGACATAGAATCGAATCTAGTCATACATTCCTCCTCGTAGTCAGAGCATTTACTGGTGCTCTGGTAGAGACTCTTGGGCCATATCCCCAATATTATACGATGGATGGTAAATGATTTTTTTATTATGAATAATTTCAATTCATATATTACTAGGAGGTTCCAAAATAGTCAAGATAAAACCCGAATATTTTTTCTTTATTTTTTATAATTGTTCGTTTATTTTGTTGAGGAAGTAACATATGTGAGATTATAGGTATTTTAAAAAGTATTCGTTATATAGGGGAACAAGTATGCTAGCGTTAATCATGAGAAAATGAAATATGATATATTCACTCAAACAAATGAACAAATCCTAGATCAAAATAAAAAGGACGTCTCTATTTCCTAACCGAACTAATACATATAGTTGTGTTTAAAAATTATGATATCTCTAATTATTGAATTTAGATGCAGGGTAGACTAATCTTATAATGAGGTGACAAAGATGGATAGAAATAGTATTTTTAATTATACAAAAAGAACCTACAACACAGACCCTTCCTATCCTTGGGCTAAATTTTCAAATTACGCTGTACTTAGACATGAGAGCAATAACAAATGGTACGGTTTGCTTATGAAAGTAGATAAAAATAAATTAAAATTGGATGGAGATGGACAGATTGAAATCTTAAATGTCAAATGCGATCCAGCTTTAGCTAGTATATTAAGAGAAAACGGCTCTATTTTCCCCGCTTACCATATGAACAAAGAACATTGGATTAGTATTGTATTGGATGGTTCTGTAGAAGATGAAGAAATTCTACACCTGTTAGATACAAGTTATGAGTTAACGAAATAAAAAACTCTCTTTACTCACTAAGAAGTGAGTATAAGAGAGTTTCTTTACTGTTATGGTTTTTTATGTGAGTTGGGTTTATTCCCACTCAAACAGTGCAGGTGACGCTTTAAGCCTATCATACCAACGTTTATCACATCTTCCACTATTCTTGGCGGGGATTCTGGCGGAACTCATTTTTTTACTGCTTGATTACCATTAAATGATATACCTGATTTTTTTGCTGTTCGTATGTTAATGTTACCTGTCATCTCTTCCGCAATGAGTTCATCTACGCCTGACCACATATGTGAATAATGCTTTAACGTAATTTCTGGACTAGAATGTCCCATGCGCTTCGACAATATCAAAACAGAAATATTAAATTCATTAATCAGATAAGATGCATGCGAATGACGTAGTCCTTTTGCTTGAATACGATGAACATTTGCAAGTTTTGCATAACGTTGAATAATTCTGCCAATTGTTGATTTTATCATTGGTGTTCCATCATAACTAAAAATGAAATCGTCAATTCCTATTTTGGCTTGTCGTTCTTTCCATACTTTCAAAATCTCTATCGTATCATTATCTAAAGAGATGATTCGCTTTCCATCCTCTGTCTTTGTATAATTTTTCCTTTGCCAATTGCTCTTGTTTCGTAAATATAGGGAATGATGAACACGAAGTCGCTTGTTTTTAAAGTCTACATCTTCCCACCATAATGCTGTACCTTCATTGACACGAAGCCCAGTCATAAAATAAACCCATAACATCACAAAACATAAATGTTCATAAAAATCATCTAGACAAATAACTGATATAACCTTTTCAAATTCTTTCTTAGTCCAATAAGGAACAACTGCCTTTCCCTTTGGAATAGCTTTCACCTTTTTAGATACATTCATTTCTAGATATTGCATATCCACTGCCATATCTAAACTTTTACGAAACATACCAAATACTAAACTAGCATATGCTTGGGAATATCCAGCTCCTTTGTCTGAAAGTAGCCAAGTTCGATACCGTTGAACATCTTCTACAGTTAGAGAGCGAAGTTCTATGTTATAGAAACGATCTCTCATACTTTCTAACGTTCGTTTACGAACATAAAAAGTACTTTCTTCCACCTCTGTTTCATATGCAGGAATATATACAGTATCCATGAATTGGCCATATGTCATATGATAGTTCCCGTACCCGTTTGCTTTATGGTATTCATTTTTTACCCGTACCAATTCTTTATAGGCCTGTAACGCAGAAGTGAACTTTCTTCCTTGCTGATTCGTACGCCCCTTTTTCCGAAGACGTTTCCCAGTAATTCGATCTGTTCCTAACTCCGTTTCATAAAAATATTGCCCTTTATCATCGATATAAACTCCCACATATTTAGTTTTTGCCACGACTGCCTTCCTCCAATTCTAGTTCACAACCTAGAATCGATTCGACTGTCATTTTTGGTACACGCCCTAAGCGTTTATTATTATAAAATGGATACCCTTTTTGTACCATGATTTGTTTCGCTTGTCTAATAATTCGTATCGAAGTATATTTAGGATACCCAAGCTCAATTAAATCATCTTTTGTAATCAGTTCCTTCATTAAATGTATACCTCCTTTTCTTAATAGAGGAATACATACTAGAAACAACGATTCTTTAATTTACTTCACTATTTTTAAAAAAATCAGACGGCTGCTGGTACAGCTCCACGGGAATTTCACCCCTGCAAGTATTTCTTCCAGCCCTACTCATAGCTTGCGACGCTTTAAACGCTCGAACCATGACGATAGGGGAGTATCATTATCCATACTGATGAGTTATCGCCAGTAATCCACCACAATTGTATTAGATTCATAGATTATCGCTCGTTTCTTCTATTGAAAGTCATGGCGCATGAATCAAGTGGCTCATCATCAGTAGAACGTATCTGATTTTTTGTTTATACTGCACGGTATTATCTTCAGTGCTTTCTTTGTCAAGGAACAAATTTATGATTAATGAAAGGGAAAACCTGACTAATATTTCATCAAATCTTGAATGCTAAAACAGATTGCATAAGCTTTGAACGTAATCGATTACGTGTATCTTCATCGATTCCCCAATAAGTGTTTCCTTGTTCATCACGGAGCTTACGCATGGATAGGCTTGTCATATAGCTTCCATAATGTAGAACAACTACTTTCATTGCTTCTGGCTCACCCTTATTTGCAGCTAGAATAATTGGGTATGGCAATAAG
>JAJUGF010000015.1 GCA_029268495.1 Gracilibacillus sp. | reverse complement strand
TGGGACATTGTCATTACTGTTATTTGCAGACAACGATGGGCAGTAAACCATATATTCGAACATATGTAAATACAGATGAAATATTTGATGCTGCAACAAAGTATATGGAAGAACGTGCACCTGAAATAACCAGATTTGAAGGATCATGTACATCTGATATCGTTGGTATTGATCATTTAACATACACATTAAAACAGGCAATTGAGTTTTTCGGAAAAAGTGAATATGGAAAACTCCGATTTGTTACTAAATTTCATCATGTCGATCATTTGTTAGATGCTAAACATAATGGGAAAACCCGTTTCCGTTTTAGTATCAATGCAGATTACGTCATAAAGTACTTTGAACCAGGGACGTCTCCATTAATAAAAAGAATAGAAGCGGCAGGAAAAGTTGCTAGATCTGGATATCCATTAGGATTCATTGTCGCGCCAATCTATTTACACGAAGGTTGGGAAGAAGGGTATTATCAGATGTTTAAAAAACTATCAGAGGAATTACCACAAGACGCACAAAACAATCTTACCTTTGAATTTATTCAACATCGATTTACAAAGCCTGCCAAGCGAGTAATCGAAAAAAACTATCCAATGACCAAATTAGAATTAGATGAAGCAAAAAGAAGATACAAATGGGGGAAATACGGGATTGGAAAATATATCTATACAAAGGAAGAAGAAACGGAAATTAAAGATTATTTATACGCTTATATGAAAGAGTTTTTTCCGAATGCAAAATTAGAATACTTTACGTAATTGAGTGCATGTAACATACCCGAACGTTCAAGTTAAGCTTAAACTGTTCGGGTAATATTTTAATCATTCGTATAAAAAATCGACTCGACATGATTTTCATCGAGGTAATTTTCATATCTTTCAAGTTTTTCGTTCACACCAATATATTTACCGTGGATATCTGCTAGCAAAAACCCTTCCAATGCTTCTACACTTCCGATTAATTCATCACTGTTTGTATATAAATGATTATACTCATTTTCTGATTGAAAATAATCAGAAGGGGTGTTAGAAGAACCAAACATTTCAACTTGTTGCCAACTATCTTCTTCATCAAAGAGCGTATTTTCTTCTCTATATATTTTTTCATTTAATGTTGGGGATATTGTTGTTTCTTCGGTTGGTCTTTTGGAAACATTCATTGTTTTTGTATGATTCACACATGTTTTTGCTGTTGGAATCACTTGTAGACGTTCCAATGCGATCGGTTGATGACAAATCTCACACAGCCCATATGTGTGAGCTTCCAACTTCTTTAGTGCGTGTTCAATTTCATATAATTCATCTTTTGTACGCATGTCAAGTGCGAGATCTTTCTCTCGTTCAAATAATTCAGTACCTAAATCACCTGGATGATTATCATAACTAGATAACTCAGAAATAGATTGGTCGGCCATAGCAGCAGAGAGACCATAATCATCTTTTAAATGTTGTAATAATTGTTTTTTTCTAGCTAACAGTTCCGTTTTACATGAGTCTAGTTGTTCTTTATTCAACAAATCAATCACCTCCTGTAACCATAGTATAACCACATTGGTGGAAACAACTTTCACTTGATATTGGAAATCCTTTTTAAACATAAAGGTGGGGAGGATGCCAATAATAAGAATGGTTAGTAGACGAGTATGCGATACATTTTGATTGCTTCTTCCTACAATTAAAAAACCCATATCGTTATAAAAACGAATATGGGTTCAAAAGGATTGAAATTTATTTACGATTAGCTTCAAATTGATCTATTTTATCGACATGTGTAAGGGTCACGGCAATATCATCCCAACCGTTTAATAACATTTCGCGTTTATAAGAATCTAAATCAAATGTTGCCTCAAATCCTTTGTTGTCATATACTTTTTTCGCTTCAAGATCAACTGTTAGATAGTATTGTTCTGTTTCTGCATTTTTAATTAATGTTTGGACTTCGTCATCACTTAAAATAACAGGTAATATTCCATTTTTTGTACAATTATTATAGAAAATATCTGCATAACTCGGAGCAATAACCACTCGAAA
The DNA here is from genome assembly GCA_029268495.1 of Gracilibacillus sp. Lineage (GTDB taxonomy): Bacteria > Bacillota > Bacilli > Bacillales > Amphibacillaceae > Gracilibacillus > Gracilibacillus marinus. Next base: position 17,251 of record JAJUGF010000015.1, on the reverse strand, counting down.
TCCATAGTCTAATAAAGCCCATGGTGCATGTTCACGTGAAGAGCCACATCCAAAGTTTTCTCCTGCTACTAGAATAGATGTGCCCTCATATTTCGGTTGATTTAATGAGAAATCATCTCGTAATGTTCCTTTTGAGTCGAAGCGCCAATTATAAAAGACAAATTGTCCAAATCCTTGTCTAGAAATTCTCTTAAGAAATTGTTTTGGTATTATCTGATCTGTATCCACGTTCGCACGATTTAATGGATAGACAAGACCAGTATGTTTTCTGATTGGTTCCATCACGTGTTACCCCCTTCATTACATATATTCTTTAGTTGTGTGCTGGTACTCCTAATGTCCGTACATCGACAAAGTGTCCTTTAACAGCAGCAGCAGCAGCCATTTCTGGACTAACTAAGTGTGTTCTTGCACCAGTACCTTGACGTCCTTCGAAGTTACGGTTAGAAGTAGATGCACAACGTTCTCCTTCAGGTACGACATCATCGTTCATTGCTAAACACATACTACAGCCTGCATCGCGCCATTCAAATCCAGCTTCTTTAAAAATGATATCAATACCGGCATCTTCTGCTTGTTTTTTGACGCTATGTGAACCAGGTACAACAATTGCTCTCACATTTGGATGCACATGATGTCCTTTAACAATATCCGCTGCTTTCTTTAGATCAGCAAAACGTGAATTCGTACAAGAGCCGATAAAGACATGTTCAATTGCAACAGAGGAGATGGGTTCTCCACCTTGTAATCCCATATATTCCAATGCTCGTTTAATTTCTTCTTTATCGTTATCTGATTGACCATCCTCTACACTTGGCACATTTGCACTTACTGGAATACACATACCAGGATTGGTTCCCCAAGTTACTTGTGGCTCGATATCCGCTGCATTGATTTCAACTGTTTCATCATAAATTGCGCCTTCATCTGTAGCAAGTGCTTTCCATTCTTCTGCTAATTGATCAAAAGCTTCTCCAGTTGGTACATGACGTCGACCTCTTAAAAATTCAACAGTTGTATCATCAGGACTAATCAAACCAGCTCTTGCACCAGCTTCAATAGACATGTTACATACTGTCATACGACCTTCCATTGATAGATCACGAATTGCTTCACCAGTATATTCAATTACGTAACCAGTACCAAACTTAACACCGAATTTTCCGATAATTGCTAAAATTAAATCTTTTGCAGTGACACCAGTACCTAACTTGCCATTTACTTTCACATTAAGCGTTTTAGGTTTTGCTTGCCAAATCGTTTGTGTAGCTAAAACATGTTCTACTTCACTTGTTCCAATTCCAAAAGCTAAAGCACCAAATGCACCATGTGTAGAAGTATGGCTATCTCCACAAACAATTGTTTTTCCTGGTTGAGTTAATCCTAATTCAGGACCTATGACGTGTACAATACCTTGATCAGGATGATGGATATCTGCTAATGGAACATTAAATTCCTCGCAGTTTGTTTTCAATGTTTCCATTTGGGTTTTGGATACTTCATCTTTTATCACATTTCGATGAATTGTCGGAACATTATGATCCATTGTTGCAAATGTTAAATCAGGTCGGCGTACTTTCCTATTATTGATTCTTAAACCTTCAAATGCTTGAGGTGATGTAACCTCATGCACTAAATGTAAATCAATATATAACAAATCTGGTTTCCCTTCTTCGTGATGGACGACATGCTTTTCCCAAATCTTTTCGATTACTGTTTTTGGCTTTCTCATCTCTTTCAACTCCTTACTTATATATAGTTTAGTTATAATCTTGTGAAAAAATATCGGCGTATTGCTATGAGACATAGTGTACGCCGAAAGGGTTCGTGAAACATTACAATATTGCTTTAGTAATAAGTGCAGTCATTTCATTTGTATTAACTAATGTTCCATCATGACTTTTTAAGTCTTTTGTATGATAACCTTCGTTTAATACATCTTCTACAGCTTTTTCTATTGCACGAGCTTCTTCGTTCATCTCAAAAGAATAACGTAACATCATAGCGGCAGATAGAATCATGGCAATTGGATTTGCAATTCCTTGGCCTGCAATGTCAGGAGCAGATCCATGTGCTGGTTCATATAATCCCACGCCATCTTCCGCAAGACTTGCTGAAGGTAACATACCAAGTGATCCTGTTAATACTGATGCTTCGTCACTTAAAATATCACCAAACATGTTTTCTGTAACAATGACATCGAAGTCGGTTGGATTCGTGATTAATTTCATTGCGCAGGCATCAACAAGCACGTGCTCCACAGTTACGTCTGGATATTGAACTTTTTTCTCTTCCACAATTTCGCGCCATAGTTTACTAGATTCAAGTACATTTGCTTTATCGACGGAAGTTAGATGTTTTTTACGTAATTGAGCACTTTGGAATGCTTTGTCTACTATTCGTTCAATTTCTTTGCGAGAGTATGCCAGCGTATCTACAACATCTTCCCCATTATTTCGTCGTTCACTAGGTGTTCCAAAATACAATCCACCAGTCAATTCTCTAACAATTAGAAGGTCACTTCCTTGAATGATATCTTGGCGAAGAGGGGAGGCATGTAATAACTTTTCGAATCCTTTTACCGGGCGTAAGTTCGCATACAAATCTAATGCTTTACGAATGCCAAGTAATCCTCTTTCTGGTCTTAAATCAGACGGATTATTATCCCATTTCGGTCCACCAACAGCACCTAATAGTACAGCATCTGCTTTCCTACAAGCTTCTACTGTTTCAGTAGGGAGGGGAGTACCATGACGATCAATTGCAATCCCTCCAATGTCGTGAACGGAGAACTCAAACTGTCTATCAAACTTTTTTGCGATTGCTTCTAGTACTTCTTTTGCTGCATAAATTACTTCTGCACCAATTCCATCACCAGGGAGCATGACGATTTTGTTAATCACTAATACGACCTCCTAAAACCATTATCTATACTTTATCTGTGGTTGTTCTGTAAATTGCTCTGTTTACACCATTTAAATATGCTTGGACAGCAGCTTCTAAAACATCCTGTGCTGAACCGCGACCTGTAACATGTACATCTTCTACAGTTAATGAGACATGTACTTCAGCGAGAGCATCTCTACCTTTTCCTATTGAATTGAGTTGGAAATCAGTGAGATGTGTTTCTTCTTTAATAATTTGATCTAAAGTATTGTATAGTGCTTCTACACTTCCTTGGCCTGTTGCGGTCTTTTCGATGATATCGTCATCAGGTGTATGCAATGTAACAGTAGCACTTGGCTTGTCAGAAGAACCGTATTGTACTTTAAATTCTTGGAGTGAGTATCGTTTGACATTAGATGTATCTGTTTGAATATCTGTTAATATTGCAAACAAATCATCATCTGTTACTTCTTTCTTTCTATCTGTTAAAGATTTAAATGCAACAAATGCTTCTTTAATTTTATCATCTGTTAATGTGAAACCGAGTTGTTTAATTTTATCAGTGAAAGCGTGGCGGCCAGAGTGTTTACCTAATACTAAATTATTTGATTGTACACCAACTAATTCAGGTGTAATGATCTCATATGTTTCAGCATTCTTTAACACACCATCTTGATGGATACCAGATTCGTGTGCAAAAGCATTTCGACCAACTACCGCTTTGTTTCCAGGAACCGTCATACCAGTGAATTTGCTTACCATATCACTCGTACGTTTAATTTCTTTTAATACTAAATTCGTTTGGTATGGATAATAATCATTACGGATTGCTAATGCAACACCAAATTCCTCTAATGATGCATTTCCAGCGCGTTCTCCTATACCATTAATCGTACCTTCGACTTGTGTTGCACCATTCTCAATTGCTGCAAATGAATTTGCAAGAGCCATTCCTAAATCATCATGGCAATGGCAAGATAAATCTACTTTATCAATATTTGGAACATTTTCTTTCATGTAACGGAACATTGCGCCATATTCTCTTGGCATTGTATATCCTACAGTATCTGGTAAATTGATGACTGTTGCTCCAGCATCAATAACTTTTTCGATTATTTTTGCTAAGAAATCTAAATCAGAACGTGAAGCATCTTCAGCTGACCATTCTACATGATCAAAAAATTGTTTACCGTATTTCACCATTTCGACAGCTGTTTCAATCACTTCTTCAGGTGATTTTTTTAATTTGTATTTCATGTGAATAGGGGAGGTAGCAATAAAGACATGTAAGCGAGGGTTCTCTGCATTTTTTAATGCTTCCCAACATGCATCTATATCTGATTTTACAGCTCTGGCTAAGCCTGCAACAGAAACATTTTTTACTGTTTCTGCAATTTTTTTAACTGCATTGAAATCACCTTGGGAGGAAGCAGGAAAACCTGCCTCCATTACATCAACCCCAAAGCGTTCTAATTGTTTAGCTAACTCAAGTTTTTCTAATTGATTTAGATTCACTCCTGGTGATTGTTCACCATCTCGAAGTGTTGTATCAAAAATCTTAATTTGAGTCATTAGAGACCACTTCCTTTTTATTAATTGCCTTTTGCTTTACAAATGGCATTAATTCACGCAGCTCTTTACCTACTTTCTCAATTAAATGTTCATTTTCTGCACGTTTAATAGCAGTGTAACGTGGACGATTTGCTTGATTTTCTAAAATCCAACCTTGAGCAAATTTACCTGTTTGAATGTCAGTAAGTACATCTTTCATACGAGCTTTTGTGCTTTCATCAACAACACGTGGTCCTGACATGAAATCGCCCCACTCTGCAGTATCAGAGATAGAATGACGCATATTTTCTAATCCACCTTCATACATTAAATCAACAATTAATTTTAACTCATGTAGACATTCGAAGTAAGCTACCTCTGGTTGGTATCCAGCTTCTACAAGTGTTTCAAAACCTGCTTTAACTAATGCAGATGCACCACCACATAATACTGCTTGCTCTCCAAATAAATCTGTTTCAGTTTCTTCTTGGAAAGTTGTTTCAAGAATACCAGCACGACCTGATCCAATTCCTTTAGCGTATGCTAGTGCAATTTCTTTAGCATTTCCAGTTGCATCTTGATAAATACCGTAAAGTGCAGGTACTCCAGCACCTTCTTGATACGTTCTACGCACTAAATGACCAGGACCTTTCGGTGCAACTAAAAATACATCTACATTACTTGGTGGTACAATTTGATTAAAGTGAATGTTGAAACCATGAGCGAATACTAGTGAATTGCCTGCTTCTAGATTTGGTTCAATTGCTTCTTTATAGATTGCTGGTTGATACTCATCTGGAAGAAGAATCATGATTACGTCAGCTTCTTTTGCAGCTTCTGCAACTGTTTTTACATCTACTCCATCTTCTACAGCTTTATCCCATGAACCACCTTTACGTAGACCAACTACAACATCGAATCCACTTTCTTTTAAGTTAAGTGCATGTGCATGACCTTGTGAACCATATCCAATAATTGCTACCTTTTTAGATTGTAATACCTCTTCGTTAATATTGTTGTTATAAAGTACTTTCGTCATTTTAAATTACATCCTCTCAATAATTTTAATTTTTATATTTTTATAGTAGTAGAAAAGAAATCATGATGATCACTTTTCTAATATATACACTGTTTTTACCCTAAGATAGAAGGGAGGGTTGAATCATTACTTGCTGGTTGTTGACTCCTTACTAATGCTGTGACACCAGTACGGGCCAATTCTTTAATACCAAATGGTTTAAGCAATTCAATAAGTGCTTCGATTTTTTCAGGTTTTCCTGTAACTTGAATGGAAATACTGTCTTTGCTTATATCAATAATGGATGCTCTAAAAGGATCAATAATTCCTTGGATTTCACCACGCAATTGACTATTACTAACAATTTTAATTAGTGCAAGTTCTCTTGCGACAATTGCTTTTTCTGAAATATCAGACACTTTTATTACGTCTATTTGTTTGTTTAATTGTTTTGTTACTTGTTCTAATTTTTGATAATCTTCAACATCGACAACGAATGTCATTTTAGACATGCCTTCTGTCTCAGTACGACCGACAGAAATACTTTCAATATTAAATTGTCTACGTTGAAGTAAACTTGTCACACGATTTAGTACACCACTACGATTTCTTACTGTAGCTGTAATAATACGTTTCATGGTTTCACCCCAATCATTTCATTAAGACCTTTACCTGGAGCTATCATAGGAAATACATTTTCTTGTTGGATTACCCTTGCATCAACTAGAACAGGACCTTCATAATCAAATATCTCAGGTAATGCATCGATAAATTCTTGTTGTGTTGTGACTTTCAATCCTTTAACATTATACGATTCAGCTAATTTAACAAAGTCTGGTTGGATGTTAAATATCGATTGAGAATAACGTTCTGAATAGAATGCTTCTTGCCATTGTCTTACCATTCCAAGTGCTTGATTGTTAACAATAATTACTTTTACAGGTAAGCCTCTTTCTTGTAAAATAGACAATTCTTGCAATGTCATTTGGAAGCCTCCGTCACCTACGATAGAAACAACCGTATCTTCTGGTTTAGCTAGTTGAGCTCCAATTGCAGCAGGGAAGCCAAATCCCATTGTTCCAAGACCACCTGATGAAACCCAACGGTCAGGACTATTGAATTTGTAAAATTGTGCTGTCCACATTTGATGTTGACCAACATCTGTTGTTACGATTGCTTTTCCTTCTGTTGCTTCATATACTTTTTCAATTACCCATTGACCAATCATCTCACTATCAGGATTGTTATACCACAATGGATATTCTTTTCTGTTCTCATGTAGACGAACTAACCAATCTTCGTGTGTTGGTTGTTGTATATTGTGTGCTAAAAGTTTTGTCAAAGCTTCTTTTGCATCACTAACGATTGGTATTTCAGTAGGTACATTTTTACCGATTTCTGCTGGATCAATATCGATATGCGCAACAGTAGCATTTGGTGCGAAAGAAGCTAAGTTACCTGTTAATCGATCATCAAATCTTGCACCGATATTAATTAACAAATCGCATTCATAAAGTGCTGTATTTGCAGCGTATGTTCCGTGCATACCTGCCATTCCTAAAAATAATGGGTGTTCACCCGGAAATGCACCTAAACCAAGAAGTGTTGATGCAACAGGAATGGAATATTTTTCAGCAAATGTTTTGATTTCTTCAGAAGCTTTTGCAAATAATATACCTGCACCAGATAAAATTACTGGTTTTTTTGCTTGCTCAATTGCTTCAGCTAACTTCTTAATTTGAAGTGGGTTAGGTTTAATCGTTGGCTGATACCCAGGTAAATCTAAAATAACTTCTTTTGGCAAATGATTTGTGATTACTTCTGCTGATATATCTTTAGGCATATCAATTAATACAGGTCCTGGACGACCAGTTGTAGCAATATGGAATGCTTCTTTAACAATTCTAGGTAAGTCATTCACATTTCGTACTTGGTAATTATGCTTTGTAATAGGAGTAGTCACACCCATTACATCCACTTCTTGAAATGCATCCGTACCAATAATACCTTGTGCAACTTGCCCTGTGATGACGATTAATGGTAAAGAATCAATCATGGCATCTGCAATCCCTGTGACTAAATTAGTTGCACCTGGACCAGAAGTAGCAATGACTACACCTGGTTTGCCAGAAACTCTAGCATAACCTTCTGCAGCGTGAATAGATCCTTGTTCATGTCTAGCTAATATTTGTGTAAAAGAATTCTGTGCTTTGTATAATGCATCAAATATAGGTAATGCAGCACCACCAGGATAACCGAAGATTGTTTCTACACCTTCATTGATCAAAGACTCTACTAGCAAGTCAGCACCAGTTTTAGGTTCCTTTTGCATTGAAGTTTGTTCTGCTTGCGTATTCGCTCTTTCCATTTATAATCCCTCCTACAAATTCACTAATTTACCCTATTATCATGTCGGTTTAATAATTGTGAATGTCTCAAGTATATACAAAAAAGGCCAATTCTATCTTGTTCATAATCCATATGAAATGGAATGATCAACAAGGGAGAAAAGGCCTTTCTTTTCACGGTACCACCCTGATTCACAATATTTTTACAAATATTGCCTTGTGAAGCAACAATTAATAAGCTGCTTCTTTTTGATAACAGGTGCAATTACACCTGGTTATACTTAATAAGTTAAGAACTGTTCAGTATAACACTCAGGGATGAGTAGTTGAATGAAGGTGTATTGCCAAGCTCCCAGCAACCTTGGCTCTCTGTAAATACATAATCTTCATCTTTAGTTCCCGTCAACGTTTTTATATATTTCTGAATTGTCAGTATAATTATATACTATACGAAACAAACCATTCTGTCTACTGCTTGTTAAGAGAAATTTGTTAAATAAAAATATCTGATTGACGACAATAATACAATCATTTTTGCAATTGGTCAACTGTTTTTGAAGAAATTTTCTGACATTTCAAAAAAGGAAGAAATCAGAAATCGTTTACAATATTGTTATAATAACATTTTCACATGGGAGGAAAAATAATAATTAAATGTATTTTTGCTACACATTTTCATGGATGATATAATTAACATTACAGTAAAATATGGATGAAGAGGAGTTATAATGGGAGAAATATTATTTGTTATTCCGTGTGGGAAAAGAAAAATATGGGATAAATATCCTGAATATGGGCATGCCATTGCAGATGAAGCATATATCGGTACATTACATAAACTTACTAAAGTTTATGCGAAAAACTACAGTACTAATTATGTGATTTTATCAGCAAAACATGGATTGCTGATAAGTAATGATGTTATAAAATCTAATTATGATGTAACTTTTCAACCTAAATTTAAAGAGAAGATTATCTCGACAGATAAGTTATTAAAACAAAAGAAAGAGAAAAAATTGGATCATTTTTCTCATATTGTTGCATTAATGGGAAAGAAATATATTCCAATTGTAAACATGATATTTGATGATGTTCAAACAATTGAATTCCCATTATTAGGAACAAGAGGTATTGGTGAAATGCAACAATTATTAAAAAAGAGCATAGAAAATGATATCCAATTACATCGAGGAGAGAAGGGTGATTTATGAAAGCATATGTAGTAGAGAATGGATTATATACTTGGAAAGAGATGGAGGAACCGAGTGTTCATCCAAATGAAGTGAAGGTTAAATTAATTACAGCAGGAATGAATCATCGAGATTTAATGATAAAAGAACGCGTCCAATCTCAAGAAGCATTTATACTAGGATCGGATGGAGCAGGAATCGTTGAAGCAATTGGAGAAAATGTTACCAAATTTCATGTAGGGGAAGAGGTAATTATTAATCCAGGCTTAAATTGGTACAATAAAAATGAAGCTCCACCTGAAGAATTTGAAATCGTTGGCGTCCCATACAATGGAACTTTTGCAGAAAAGATAGTAATACACGAAGACTTTGTAGCTGAAAAACCATCCCATTTATCTTGGGAAGAAGCTGGAGTATTTTCTTTAGCTGCATTAACAGGTTATCGTGCGTTGTGCACACAAGGACAAGCAAAAAAAGGGGAGACATTGTTCATTCCTGGAGTGAGTGGTGGCGTAAACACCTTTATAATCCAGTTTGCAAAAGCAATTGGTTTACGTGTTATTACTACATCTAGAACGCAAGCTAAATTAGATATGGCGATTGACTTAAAATATGATAGAGGTTTGGAGACAGAGGATGATTGGGTCAGAGAACTGCATGATGAAACAGTTGATTTAGTTATTGAAAGTATTGGAGGGAAGACGTTCAATCGATCTTTAGAAGTTTTGAAAAAAGGTGGAAGGATCGTTACATATGGTTCTTCTACAGATGATATATTCTCATTTAATCTTAGACAATTTTTTTATGGGCAATATCATATGATTGGATCAACAATGGGGAGCAGGGAAGAATTTATAGAATTACTTGCATTTGTGAAGCAACACAACATCAAACCATTTATAGATACAAGCTTTTCTTTTCATGAATTAGACAGAGCTTTTACCTATTTGGAGAAGCAAAATCAAGTGGGTAAAATTGTTGTTCGATTTAACGATTAATAGTTGTGAAAGAAAAATAGCATAGATAAAAAAGAATGATGCAAAATAGTTCTTTAATTACAAAAATCCAAACGATTTGGTAACCACCGAACCATTTGGATTTAGTGTGTATTTGACTCTATTTGTTAATGTGGGGATTTTATATATGCGTTATGTACATGAAAAAGTTAGCTGCTGAGAATAGGCTATGGAAAGGGGGAGTGTGCAAGCCATATCGGTTTATATGCACACAATTGATTTCATCATGACTCATTAAAGTTGTGTCTTATATTTCGTTTCTTATTTAAGTGTAATACTCACCACTCGCTATGTTTCTAACCGGGTATTTTCGCTTTTGATTCGTCGAACTCAAACGCCCAGAAACTAGACAACTTCATGAATCAACCATCAATAAGTCATCATCGATTCGCAGGCTCATCGTGATTCCTTTATTTTGTTTGATTCATTCCAGTTGCTACGTTTCTGAACGGGCGTTTTTGCTTTTGATTATCCTTTTGGTTTAAATAGTAGTGCGCCGATGAATCCGAAGACAATTGCTGCTGTGATGCCTGAACTTGTCATTTTAAACATTCCTGTGATGACACCGATAATGCCATGTTTATCTGCTTCTTCTAATGCACCATGAACTAAGGAATTACCAAAACTAGTTATTGGCACAGTAGCACCAGCTCCTGCTAAATCGATTAACGGTTCATATAGACCAAATCCGTCTAATATAGCTCCAGAGACAACTAGAATACTAAGGGTGTGGCCTGGAGTTAATTTGGCCACATCGAATAATAATTGTCCAATTACACAGATGATACCTCCGACAAGAAATGCCCAAAAAAAGACCATTATGACGCTCCTCCTGTCGGTATATTTTCAATGGAGACAGCATGTGCAATACAAGGGATAGATTGTTTTTGTTGCACAGATAATGGTGATAGCAATGCACCAGTAGCTACAATTAATAAACGATTAATTTCTCCATTTTGCATCCGTTTCAACAAGTGTCCATATGTGACGATTGCTGAACATGCAGGTCCACTTGCGCCTGCAAATACGGATTGTTCTTTAGAATAAATGATTAATCCACAATCAAGAAACCTTTCGATAGTAATTTGTTGATTATTTCTTTGGAATAAGTCGATACAAATTTCTCTGCCATATTTAGCTAAATCTCCTGTTACTATATAATCATAGTAATTTGCATCAATATTTCGATCTCGTAGGTGTTGTAAAATCGTATCATACGCTGCTGGAGCCATAGCACCGCCCATATTGAATGGATCTGTCATCCCTTCGTCAATCACTTTTCCAATAGTTGCGGAAGTAACTTTCGGTCCAGAACCTTCTTTTGCAAGTAATGCAATGCCTGAACCTGTAACTGTCCATTGGGCTGTATCAGGTTTCTGACTTCCATATTCAGTAGGATATCGAAATTGTCTTTCGGCTGCAGAATTATGGCTTGCTGCTCCTGTGAGAACATATTCTGCATTGTTTGTACTTAACAATAAAGCTGCCATTGCTAATCCTTCCATAGAAGTAGCACAGGCATTAAATATCCCTAAATATGGTATATTTAATTGACTCGCTGCAAAATTAGAAGGAGTAATCTGATTAATCAGGTCACCATGAATAAAAAAAGAAATATCTTCATTCTGTAAGTTTATTTTCCTCATTGCAATACTACACGCTTCTTCAATTAAATGACAATGTGCTTGTTCGAATGATTTTTCTTCCATCCACTGATCTGTGAAAAATGTGTCAAAATCATCTTTAATTGCAGCTTTTTGTTCAAAGGGTCCTCCAACAATACCTGTTGATAGGATACTTGGTGGTTGGTCAAATAGGATAGTAGCTGTTCCTTTTAACATTACATACCACTCCAATTAAGTATAATTGTTTTAATTAATGCGACAACGAAAGCAGAAACAACACCAAACATAATGACAGAACCAGCAAGCTTGAACATATTTCCTCCAACCCCTTGTACAAATCCTTCCGTTCTATGTTCAATAGCAGCAGAAATGACTGCATTACCAAAACCAGTAACAGGAATAGCCGTACCCGCACCTGCAAATTGTGCGATTTTGTCATACACTCCAATACCTGTTAGAATCATGGTTATAAATATTAATGTTGCGACAGTTGGGTTACCGACTGTTTGTTCTGTAAAATGGAAATAATACATATAAAAAGTGGAAATAAGTTGGCCAATAACACAGACAAAGCCACCAACTAGAAATGCTTTGATACAATTTTTAATCACAGGGCGTTTTGGTTCTAATTTTTTTTCATAAGCTTGATAGGATGTTTCTTTATTCGACAATGTAATCACCTCATTATGTTTGATCTTTTAAAAGTTTTTTCCATTCTGTTAGTGTTTTCTCTAGTTCTTTTTTACTGATGGAATTTGTTTCTTGTAACTTATTGATTTCCATCAAAAATTTCTCATCTGATGTCACGTGAATTTCTTTATTGGAGATTGCATCAATTAGTTCTTTTTCTATCTGTTTAGCGATATCTTGTTCATTCACTTGGTTTATTGATTGAACGATGATCGTAATAAATAGATCTTCTTTCGTCATAATTGCTTTATAATCTTTAATGTGATTTTCCTTTTTTTCTATAATTTGTTGTACTTTCTTTGGTATGGGATATGTTAATGGTGTATTTTCATTACTCAAATGAAGAATTGAGTTATTTGTATTCGATTGTGCATCATTATTTTTTTCCGTACAACCGTGTAGCAAAAACATTGCAGTAACGGTGAATAGTAACAAATAAATAGATCTCATTTGCATGTTCCTTTCCATTAGCATTCATGAATAATCATACTAATAGCTTGTTTAGAAAGCATTAAAATATACAAAAATTTGAATAGAAGATGTTACTAAAATTTTCGACAAAATGAAATTCTAACAATAATTAATGAAACTTTTTGGTAATTAAATTCGTCATATAGTATATAGAGAGGGATAAGGGGATGTATCGAATGAGGAAAAAAGTACTAATTGTCACATTGGTGATTATTACTATAAGTATAGGTGTTTATTTGTTTTTAATATTCAATCATCAACCAGTATTAGAAAAAACGGTTATTTTTAAAGAAGAATATAATGATTATATTATACATATACGAATAGAAGCTGTTAATAAAGAGCAGTTTCAAGTATTGAGATCTCTTGAATATATTGGTCAGGAAAAATTATCAATAAAACACCGCACGCCACTTATAGCAATTACAATGGATAAAGATAATCCAGTATTTACTGGAAGTCACCGAAATAGGTTGTTATTGCCTGGATATCATTATCACCCTCAAGACCCTTTAGTGTATGACAATCTGACAGAAGGGAAGCATATTATATACGTCCACACTCAATTTGATGATGGAGAAGAAATCGTAAATATAAAAACAAAAGGTGAAGTCTATTTTGAGTAAGTAGACTTCACCTTTTCTATAGATAATAGTATGACCTTTATTCTTCCTTCATTTCTTCATATATAACAGTTTGCGTCGTAGTACTGAGACTTAATTCATAGGATTTATTGTCCAACCATTGTATATCTTGGATGTTCAGTGGGTCGGTTACTTCTTGAAGTGTCGTATATTTTATTTGTTTCCATTCGTTTAAATCAAAAACGATTGTCTTGTCGTACCCTTTTTGATGAAATACAAACAGAACTTTATCACGATTTGGAGATACATAATATTTCTTAAATTTAACATAATCAGCTAATAACATTGATTCCATGTCTTTTGTCATGTTTATAATCATATAAGAACATGATTTTTGACAATTAAATGATAGTAGATACGTATCCAGTGGCTCCACCTTTTGAAGAGACATTTTGTTTTTTGTCAAATGAATATTTTGAGAAGTACTCAAAAGTGAATAAAGAATAGGAATATTTTCTGTATTGATTGTCACAACTTCATCCTCGATTAAAAAATGAATATTAGGGTCAATACTAGTAGAAGCAGTTGTTTGAGTAGAAGTAGCATGTATATTGCCTGCTTCTTCTTTTTGTACAACTTCTACTTTTTTATTAGGTGCTACAATTGTAATGATAATAATAGCCGATAGCACAATGATTATCCATGTTCTAATACTTCTAATACGCAAAGGTGATCACCTCTATTTATTACTTATTTTTAACATAGTCAATAATTTTTAATTGGTCATGCTCATAACCTAAAACAAATTGATTTATTTGAGTAATTGTTTTATCTTTATTGTTGTTTCGAACAACTATATCGCTTTCTACCTTCCAGTGGATTTCTTTGTCCGAATGCTCAGTCACTCTCATTTCTTTAATATTCACGTCAATTGTTGAGATAAATGTATTACGAAATTCTGTATATTCCCAACTTGATTGTAATTCACTACTTAATAATGTGTATGCATTTAGATAATCCCTTAATGTAATATTTGAGAAGAAATATTCAATAATATATTTTGCATCATCTTCAGTAATTTCTAAATTTAAATTCTTATCAAGTTGTGAAGAATAGACTAAACTTGCATCATCTACGTCAGCAATCCAATTAGATAACTTTTCTGTAATAGTCGTTAAAGGGATACTAAAACCAATATCTGTATCACTAATACCAGCTGCATTTACGCCAATTACTTTACCATTTTCTTTTAAAATGAGTGGACCCCCACTATTGCCATAAGTGATATTTGCCGAAATTTGGTAGACATTTTCATAATCAAATGGAGCAATGGAAAATGTACGATCATATCCTACAATAACGCCAAGAGAAACAGCATTCTGAATACCTGTAGGACTTCCAATAGCGATAATTTCATCGCCAATTTTTGGTTGGTAATTATCTTCAATTGCTAATGGCTCTGTATATTTTAATTCAGGCACTCTAATTACCGCAATGTCTGTAGTTTCGCCTATTTCTACGATAGCACCAACATATTTATGACCATTTGTTAATTTGACGATAATATGTTCCGCGTCTTCCACAACATGCGCATTTGTAACGATATCTCCACTGTGATTATAGAGAAATCCTGCACCAACTTTTTGTTGAATACCGTTGATTGCTTCTATTTGAACAACGCCTTTTTGGGCATTGTGAATAATTGTTTGTAAATCTAATTGTGTAGAAGAAGTCGAATTTGCTTGAACAAATGGTTTGTTGACAATTAAGGAAGTTTGTTGCCAATTGATGATGAATGTGATAGCAATGATTCCTGTCACAAGAGAAATAATTATTGCAATAATAAGATTTATTTTCTTCTTTAACTTCATTTATGTACCTCCATGTTAGTCAATATACCACTTGATTTCTTCAATTGAGAGAGTGAGAGTTTTCGATTCTATTTTCTTCGGATCAATATCAAAATGAATAAATTCAAATTTACCTTCCTCATTTGGATATAGTTGATCTGGTTCAAGATATACATGATTACTAACTATTTTTTTCTTGTTATCGTAAATCACATAATTTATCTTAATAGAGTGGATTGGCACTGTAGCAGTACTTAAAAGTTTGCCTGTTACGATAACTTGATTATCTTTTGTAACAATATTGCTTTCTTTCACTTTAAGTGCATTCTGTTTATTTGATTTTGTATCATTCTCACTAATATCGGTTGCATGTTGAATTAATTGTTGCTGATATGATTCAAAAGCTACTTTTTCTTTCTGTATCGTAGACTGTAAATTTAATAATGTGTCAGATGAATCTAAATAAATAAATGCATCATCAATTAGAGAAATAGCAGAATTAAATTGGTGTCGTTCTAATAGTTTTGTAGCTTCTTGATAAATTTCTGAAATGAATTTATCACTTGCTTCTTTTGCTAATAATTCAGCTCTTTCGTCATCTATTGCTTCAGCTTCCCATATCAATGTTTTTAATTGATCCATTGTTGGTTTATTTTCAAATTGATAATGTAATTGTTCTATTTGGGTGTCCGTCTTTAATTGCTTGATTTTTGTTTGCATTGTTTCTGCAAAAGTTCCCATATAAAGATTTAATTTCTTCTCAATTGTGTATATTGTTGAAAATGCACTTTCAAAGTTGTTCTCTGACGTAGATATTTGAACTGCTTCTAATTTAGGTTGAAAAGATAGAACATATTCCATTAGTTGGCGAGCATCTTTTGCATAAGGAAAGTTGTTTTTATAATTTATTGCAGTGTTAAGTTTTGAGAGTGCTTGCTCATAGTCACCAAGCATTGCTAATTGTTCAGCTTCTTCATATGATTGTAATGCTTGAGTATCTCTATAATTCAAGTAATAATAGACAGCAATAAGTATTAGTATAGAAAGCATGGAAACAATTATTGGGATTTTCCAATTATGTTTTAGAAAAGATTTTTTCATTGTAAGTCTCTCTTTAAGATTGTTCGGTAAAGCTTTTCCGCACGTAACACAAAATTTCTCATCAATCTGTACTTGTTTTCCACAATGGGGGCAAAAAGGCATATGTATCATCTGCTTTCTATGGAGTAATTAGTAATTATTATAACATGTTTTAAAGAGTTAGTTGTGTTAAGTAAAATATTAAGTATAATGAGTATATACAATATCAGAAGGGGTGATTGGATGGAAGCAATCTTTGGTATTATTTCTATGGTTATTCTTGTAACTTTAATCGGGTTTAGTATTTTTGATCGTGTATCATAATGTATGAACAGGTAAGAAACAAATGAAAACCGTATGGCTATCAAGTCATACGGTTTTCATTTGTTATAAAATTTAAAAAACAATATGATATAGACTTTGAAAAAAACACTCAATTGTTTAATTGAATTCGAGCTAGTTTTTTTAATGTCTCCACAAGTGAATTTTTGTAATCATCCGAACTCTGTAATGACAATCCATACTCATTATAGTCTCCATAATCCATCGTCCAAACAACATTACCATTAACTTGAAAAAATTCATCTAATATACTATATTGGATATAGGTGTTTTCAGATAAAGATAATTGAAGGTCTGTTCGGATTTTCATGCCTGATGGGCTAACATTTATTATTTTACAAGAACCTACTCCAGCAGTAGATGTATCTATTTGTGCTTGAATTGGTTGTTTAAATTGATATCGAAATGGTTCATCTCTTTTGTAATGCAATATCCATCATCCCCAGATTTATTTATTTTCAATATATCATATAAAATGGATAAATTGAGAACAGTGTCGAAAAATTTTTGAATAAAATGTTACATTTGAAGTTTTTTTGTCTCATTTTCTGTAAAGCTTTACAAACTATTCAATTTTTGGGATAATCAATACGCTTATTG
>JAJUGF010000014.1 GCA_029268495.1 Gracilibacillus sp. | reverse complement strand
GTCTACATTAAATCTTGTAACATTATTTATCAGCTTTTTAGCATTATTTACTGGGGGATTCATTGCAGGAATAAAAGCAAAGAAAAAAGGAATTGTTGTAGGTGCACTAACGAGCTTAGCATTTTCATTATTTGTATTTTTTTACAGATATTTAGGTCTCAATATTGGATTCTCCATCACTGAATTTGTACATCATTCTGCCTATCTGTTATTAGCAATGTTAGGAGCAATCATCGGTGTAAACATATCCGGAGGAGAAACAGATTAAACAAAAGCGAAAGCGCCCGATCAGAAACGTAGCGACTGGAGTGAACCAACTGAGATAAAGGAATCACGGTGAGCTTGCGAACCGATGATGACTTATACTCGAGAGTACAAGTGCGACTAAACCTCATGTTCACACATTCGGTAAGTCTTCTATGTCGTAGGGCGGTTTACGAAGTCGTCTAGTTTCTGGGCGTTTACGCTAGATGATACAAAAGCGAAAGCGCCCAGTCAGAAACGTAGCGACTACAGTAAAAAAAAAGCTTGCGACAAGTTATCATCGCAAGCTTTTCCTCTTATTTAGATAGTGTTACTTCACGTACCGCTGAGCGATCGTATGTAAGTTTTGTGCCACCATCAGTAATTAAGATAATTTTGTCCTCATCTAATGCATGAACTGTTCCGTGAAATCCACCAATTGTAACGATTTCATCACCTTTTTTCAGCTCTGATTGCATTCGACGTACTTCTTTTTGTTTCTTTTGTTGTGGTCTTATCAAAAGAAAATAAAAGATTACTACCATCAATATCAATGGCACAAATGATAATACAGCCTCCATCTTTTCCCCCCCTTTACAGTATCAAAAATTCTTTGCATTCGGTTTATTAAATCCATATTGTTCAAAGAATTCTTCTCGAAAATCACCAAGTCGGTCTTGCATAATTGCTTCACGGACTTGCTCCATTAATTTTAACAGAAAATATAGATTATGATAAGTAGTAAGTCTAAAACCGAATGTTTCATTTGCTTTGACTAAATGTCTTATATATGCTCTAGTATAATTTTTACATACGTGACAATCGCAATTTGGATCAAGCGGTGTAAAATCTTTTGCGTATTTCGCGTTGCGCACAACAAGCCTTCCTTTTGATGTCATACATGTACCGTTTCGTGCAATTCTTGTTGGTAATACACAATCAAACATATCAATTCCACGTATCGCTCCATCAATTAAGGAATCTGGTGATCCAACTCCCATTAAGTATCGAGGTTTGTCAAACGGCAAATGAGGAGTAGTAAATTCTAAGACACGATTCATCACTTCTTTCGGTTCACCTACAGATAGTCCCCCTATAGCATATCCAGGGAAATCTAACGATGTTAAATCTTTTGCACTCAACTTACGAAGATCTTCATATTCCCCACCTTGTACGATGCCGAATAAGCCTTGATCTTGTTTCCGTGAATGTGCTTCTAGACAACGCTCTGCCCATCTACTTGTACGTTCCACAGACTTTTTCATATACTCATGTTCTGCAGGGTACGGTGGACACTCATCAAATGCCATCATAATATCAGACCCAAGAGCATTTTGGATCTCCATTGCTTTTTCAGGAGACAGGAATAGCTTTTCACCATTAAGGTGATTTCTAAAATGTACGCCTTCTTCTTCAATTCTTCGTAAATCACTTAAACTAAATACTTGGAAACCACCAGAATCTGTTAAAATCGCACCATCCCAGTTCATAAACTGATGTAAACCGCCAGCTTCTTTGATAATCTCATGTCCTGGTCTTAGCCATAAATGATACGTGTTTGATAAAATAATATTCGCATTCATTTGTTTTAATTCTTCAGGACTCATCGTTTTTACTGTTGCAAGTGTTCCAACAGGCATAAATGTTGGTGTATCAAATGTACCGTGTGGTGTATGAACTTTTCCAAGTCTTGCGCCAGTCTGCTTACATGTTTTGATATGTTCATAAGTGATAGCTGTCATTAATTTTTTCCTTTCTAACTTCTATATCTTATCCATTGTTATTCTAGTGTTCAAACTATACATAATGATACTATTTGTTCTATGTTCTTACAATTATTAAAGCAATAACATTGCATCTCCAAAACTAAAGAAACGATACTTCTCTTCCACCGCTTTATTATAAGCTTCTAAAATAAAATCACGATTACTAAATGCACTGACTAACATAATTAATGTTGATTTTGGTAAATGAAAGTTCGTAATAAGCCCATCTATTGCTTTAAATTGGTATGGTGGATAAATGAAAATATCTGTCCATCCGTTTTTCGCTTCAAATACACCACCAGTATCGCGAGCAATTGTTTCAAGTGTTCTTGTTGATGTCGTTCCTACAGAAATGATTTTGTTGCCTCTTTTTTTCACATTGTTTAATTGCATTGCTGTTACTTCTGTCATTTGGTAAAATTCTGCATGCATCTCGTGTGTAGTTACATCTTCGACACTCACTGGTCTAAATGTTCCAAGTCCGACATGTAGTGTAATAAAGGCAATTTCGACACCTTTTTGTTTTATTTTATCTAATAATTCTTCTGTGAAATGAAGTCCAGCAGTAGGTGCAGCGGCAGAACCTTCTTCTCTTGCATAAACAGTTTGATATCGATCCTTTTCCTCTAGTTGTTCTTTGATATATGGTGGTAACGGCATTTCACCTAACTCATCTAACACTTCATAAAAAATACCATCATAATCAAATTCTAAAATTCTGCCACCATGGTCTTTGGTATCCACACAAGTAGCAACTAACTTCCCATCACCAAATGTGATGATTGTACCTTCTTTTACTCGTTTTGCTGGTTTTATTAATACTTCCCATCTATCTCCTTCGATTTGAGTCAGTAATAAAACTTCTACTTTCGCACCAGTATCTATTTTCGTTCCATATAGTCTTGCTGGTAATACTTTTGTATTATTCAGTACAAGACAATCGCCTTTTTCCAAATAATCAATCACATCATAGAAATGATGATGTTTGATTGATTTGTCACTTCGGTTCAATACCATTAGTCTAGAACTTGTTCTGTCTTTTAATGGTGTTTGAGCAATCAGTTCTTCTGGTAAGTTAAAATCAAAATCTTCTATACGCATTATTTAAACCGTCCTATCACATAAAAAATTAATGTCAAAATAATACTAACAATAATGGAAGTCATTATCGGAAAGTGAAATGAGATATTTCCTTTTTTAAAGCTAATATCTCCTGGAAGTTTACCGATAAAACCCCAAAGTAATCCAATAATAATAAAGACAACCCCTATTACAATAAAGATTTTCCCTACATCCGTCAAGTCTTTGGTACCTCCATTTGAAAATGCATATATGCTTTAGGTGTTACAACTCTACCTCGTGGTGTTCGTTGAATAAATCCTTGTTGTAACAAAAAAGGTTCATAGACATCCTCAATGGTTTGTGATTCTTCCCCAATTGAAGCTGCTATTGTATCTAATCCAACAGGCCCACCTTGGAAACCTTCTATCATCGCTAGTAATAATTTATGATCTATCTGATCTAGCCCTGCATTGTCAACTTGTAACATCTTTAACGCTTGTTGTGTCGTCTCTATAGCGATCCGCTCTTCACCTTTTACTTGTGAGATATCTCTCACTCGTTTTAGTAATCGATTAGCAATTCGTGGTGTTCCTCTTGATCGCCTTGCTATTTCTAATGCGGCGTCTTTGTGTATCGAAGTATTGAATATTTCTGCCGTTCGTTCAACAATTGCGCACAAATCGATTACTTCATAAAATTCTAAGCGACTCAACACTCCAAATCGATCGCGTAAAGGCGCTGTTAGTAACCCCGCCCTTGTTGTCGCACCAACCAATGTAAATGGAGGCAAATCGATTTGAACAGACCTAGCACTTGGTCCAGAGCCAATGACAATATCTAAACAGAAGTCTTCCATTGCAGGATATAATATCTCTTCAACCGCTCTTGGTAATCTATGTATTTCATCAATAAACAACACATCACCAACTTCAAGAGAGGAAAGTATTGCAGCTAAATCACCAGAACGTTCTATTGCCGGCCCTGATGTAGACTTAAATTGAACACCCATTTCATTAGCGATAATTTGGGCCATCGTTGTTTTTCCAAGTCCTGGTGGGCCATACAATAATACATGGTCTAATGGTTCATTACGCATTTTTGCTGCCTCTATAAAAATAGCTAAGTTTTCCTTCGCTTTATGCTGACCAATATATTGCTTTAATCGTTGTGGTCGTAAACTTAATTCTTCCATACTATCTGACTCTTGCAATTCACCTGAAATGATTCTATCTTCCATAGCTACACTCCTCTCTCTTGTTATTTCATCATTAATGCTAAACCTTTTTTAACATAATGATCTGTTTCTTGTATTTCCAATTCCTGTAATTTAGGTTTAATAAGCATGACTTCTCTATCTGAATAACCTAAAGCTTTTAATGCTTCTAGCGCTTCATCTAGTGCCATGTTAGTTGTTTTTGAATTCGTAACTTCTGATACTTCCTCCATTGAGTATGTGAATGGTAATTTCCCTTTAAGATCAAGTATCATTTGTCTCGCTGTTTTTTTCCCTACACCTGGAAAAGTAGTCAAGAACTTTTCGTTCTCTTGTTCAATTGCTGCAACAAAATCATTCACAGAAGTTTGCGCGAGGACAGCTAAAGCACCTTTTGGTCCAACACCAGATACATTCAAAATTTTAGCAAACAATGTTTTTTCATCTATTTTTTCAAACCCAAATAAAACTTGAGCATCTTCTCTCACATGATGGTATGTATATATCTTCTCTATTAAACCTAATTTAGACTGAAACCGAAATGGATTTGGACAAATCACTTCATATCCAACCCCATTTGCTTCAATAAATACTGCTTGATCTGTTATTTCTGCAATCTTCCCTCTAATATATGCAATCATTGTCATCCACCTTATATCAATCATATGTTCGTATTTCATCATAGCCTATTTTTCTATTCCGTTCAAGCTTGGCAAGGAATCCATACTTACTATGATACACGAATACATTCATTCACACAAAATGTTATTGATATACTTATCATGCATATATGTAAATATTAATGTATCTTGAAAGACAAACAATCCGAACTTTTTTATAGTTCGGATTGTAATACTATTTATCACATACTTAGAAATTATCCACTCACTTCTTTCGTGTCATTATAATTTCTAAACGTTTCTAGCACATTCTCATAATCTTCTTTTGTTTTTATCTTGATGCCTTTGTTTAATTCTTGAAACAAATGACTTTCTAATTCTTCTGTATCAATGTGATAAAAAGATTGAATTGCTTTTTCTTCAATTGGCGTGCCTTCAAAAATAGTAAGTACACTATTATTTAATCCAAAATATCCATATGTTTTCAAATATGGAGATATATCATTTACCTCTTTTCGAAAATGAATCAATCCATCTGTTTGATCAACTAATTCCCAATCAAGATAATTCGCCCAAAAATCTTCCATTGAAGAAATAGTTTCACTTGTTTTCTCCACTTCTATATGACCATCAATATACTGTTTCTCTAAAGTCACTTCCACGGTTAAATGATCCGTATTCACTGCTGATAGTATTTCCACATCTGCATTATTCTTATATATACTAGGTGATAGATTATCAATGACTAAATAAATAGAACAGATCATAATAAATAGAACATTTAAAAATAACCATCGTTTATACAATATATTCACTCCATTCTAAACTTGGTTATTTTTAGGTTGTCCAACTCTAACATTTTTAACCATACATAAACCCTAAATTTTTATAAAATCATAAAAAGATTTGTCCGTTTATGCTGGACGCGCCACCTTACCTTATTAGACTTTGTTCACAATTGTTCTCTTAATAGTTTCCCATAAAAAGTGAATGTCGCAATATATGTTTTAAAACATACATTGCGACATTTTATTATTCTTCTCTTCGTCCACAACCACAGTCATTTTGTTGTTTACCATATGGATGTTGTGGCCCTTGATAATTTGGATACATGTTCCCTCCCATACCAAAACCTTGTGGTGGTAATGGAACCATTGGATATCCTGGTGCACCTGGTTGTGGTACGTGTAATTGTTGCGGATTCATCAAAGGTTGTTGCCATCCCTGTTGTGGACCGCCTGGTAACATTTGTGGCCACATAGGTTGCGCTGTCCATTGTTGTTGCATTTGTGGCATCATTTGTTCTTGCGGCATTTGTTGTTGCATCTGTGGCATCATTTGATCTTGTGGCATTTGTTGTTGCATCTGTGGCATCATTTGATCTTGTGGCATTTGTTGTGGATTAAAATTATCTGGGAATGGATATCCTCCTTGATATGGCATTGGTTGCATGTGACCATATCCATATGGAATTCCATCCGTTGAATAACACGGTGCTTGTGGTATCATATGTGGCATTTGTTGTTGTTGTACTGGTTTTGTTAAGGACGGTTGTTCTGGCTGTTGTTGTGGCTTCTCACTAACTGGATGCATTGGTTGTTGAATATTTGTTTCAAAATTATTTGATGTAAATTGTAGCCATTTCAAATCATTACTTGGTTGCTGTTGTTGTGGCATTTGTTGTAATTTTTGTTGATTCATTTGTGGTACCATTGGCTGTAATTTAGGTTCTTTTTCTGAAGGTTGTTTATTAAAATTCATAGGTAATGATGGCAACTCCTTTTTTAGTGGCTCCCATTTTTTCTCTTCATCTTCTTTTATTTCTGGCAAAATTTGATTCGTTGGCTTTTTCTTATCACTAGACTTATCTTCTTGTGTCTGTGTCATTTCTTTTTTCGGAGGGGTTTGTTGTTGTTTATCTGATTGTTGCTTATTAGTTGACGCAGGAATTTTTATTTTCATTCCTGGCATAATCATATTTGGATCTGCTAATTGCTGATTCGCTGCAATTAATTGATCAAAATCCACTCCATATTTCTGCGCAATCTTCCATAACGTCTCATCTTTTTGCACAACGTGAATTTTCAACGTACTT
Source organism: Gracilibacillus sp. (assembly GCA_029268495.1). Classification (GTDB taxonomy): domain Bacteria; phylum Bacillota; class Bacilli; order Bacillales; family Amphibacillaceae; genus Gracilibacillus; species Gracilibacillus marinus. Next base: position 12,775 of record JAJUGF010000014.1, on the reverse strand, counting down.
GCTCCTTTCCAATCTATAAGTATCTAGGCACCTGTTCTGTCTTCTTTATCAACATATGCAATAAGCCTAAAATGTTGAATAAAAAAAGTATGGATAGGATAAATTTATCTCCTAAACATACTTTTTCTATTACCAATAAGTATCTACCAAATTATTGTTTGTAAAGAAATAACACTAGGATAAATCAAGCATTCTCTTTAATGCTAATCGAGCATCTACTGCCACATGTTCATCGACTACAATTCTATTTATTTCCTCCGCTTCAGCAATTTGATCTAATACCCATAGCAAGTGCGGGAGGTCAATACGATTCATTGTTAAACATGGACACATATATGGATTTAATGAAATAATCTCTTTATCTTTATGCTGTGACCGAAGTCTGTTAACTAAATTCATCTCTGTCCCTATCGCCCACTTCGTACCAGCTTTGGCTTTTTCAATTGTATCAATAATGAACTTTGTTGATCCATGAAAATCTGCATGTTGGACAACGTCGTGTGAACATTCTGGATGGACAATCACATGCATTTCTGGCTTGTTTTTTCGAATATATTCAATATTTTTCAAAGTGAAATTTTCATGTACAGAACAATGCCCTTTCCACAATATGACACGAACTTGTGATAAGTCACCATCATACTCTAATCTGTGTTGAATTGAATCCCATACTGCCATTTGGTCTAATGGGATACCGAGGTCATATGCTGTATTTCTTCCCAAATGTTGATCTGGCAAAAATAAAAGACGTTGTTTTTGGGTGAATGCCCATTGAACCATTTTCTTTGCATTAGAAGAGGTAACTGTTGCCCCACCATTTCTCCCTACAAAAGCTTTAATGGAAGCTGTTGAGTTTACATATGTTAGTGGCAACAGTGTGTCGCCAAATAACTCTGTTAATAGATTCCATGCAATTGTTGTTTGCTGATCATTTGCCATATCTGCCATGGAGCAACCTGCACGCATATCTGGCAAAATGACTTTTTGATTAGGTGTCGACAAAATATCCGCCGTTTCCGCCATAAAATGTACACCACAAAAAACAATGAATTTAGCATGTTGCTTTGCGGAGATTTGTGCTAACTGTAGTGAGTCTCCTGTTGCATCAGCAAACTGAACAATTTCATCTTTTTGATAATGATGACATGGGATAAATAGTTCGTTTCCCATTTGCTTCTTTATTCGATAAATTTTTTCTTCCATGACCTCATCAGATAAGTGTTTATATGCTTCAGGTAATGTCGGATTGACATTTGTAAATAATTGTGTGATTGTCATATGATTTCCCCCATTAATCGAAAACTTATATCTAACCCACTTGGTGAGTGCGTTAAACACCCCATTGAAATATAATCCACACCGATATCTTGATAATTGTGAATATTTTCTAAAGTGATATTACCAGATACTTCTGAAATGATTGGTTCAGGAATTAGATTCACCATTTCTTTCACTTCACTTGCAGAACAATTATCAAGCATAATAATATCTGGTTGTGCTTCTACCGCTTCTTTTAATTGTTCTAATGTTTCTACTTCGACTTCTATTTTTACCATATGCCCTGTATTTTCTCTCACCAATTTTACGGCATCATAAATCGAACCTATCGCTTTAATATGGTTATCCTTTATCATTACACCATCATACAATCCATAGCGATGATTTACCCCTCCACCAATTTTAACGGCGTATTTCTCTAGCATTCTCAGTCCAGGAGTCGTTTTTCTCGTATCACAGATTTTTGTATGGGAACTATTAAGCGTATCGACGCATTTTTTAGTTAGTGTTGCAATGCCGGACATATGTTGTATTAAATTTAAAATAACTCGTTCACCAGTTAACAGATGTTGTGTATTGCCAATCACTTCACAAATCACTTCTCCTTTCTTGACACTCTCTCCATCTGTTTTGAAGCAATTTACTTCGATTGTTTGATCCAATAATGAATATCCTTCTTGTATTATGATCATACCTGCAATGATTCCATCTTCCTTTGCTATCAATTGCCCTTTTGTTTTATTGGAATTTAGAAATAATAATTCTCCTGTTATATCTCCATTTCCTATATCTTCAGAAAAAAAAGATTGTAATTGTTCTCGTAAAAGCCATTTATTCATGAGAATACCTCCATACCTAACTCTTGATTTTGTCTGTAAATTGGTTGTGATGAGAAACTTTTCTCTCCGTCTATTAAATAATGTGCACCTATACTTGCTTTTCTTCTATATGCAGATGTAGCGATTAACCATGCTGTTGTGTAACAATGATACAATTCTATTTCTTGTCTCGATTTCTGCAGAATACTTGGAAGTGGTAAGATATACCTTTCTAACCATGTAATCAATTGCTTTAGCTCGATTGTGTTGCGTTCTATTCCACAATATTGCATCATTTTCTCTTGTAGAATAGATAATGATGGTAGTGAGCATTCCTTATATTTTGTGGTCATTTTTGGGATTGTTTGCTTCTCAAATACTGTTTTTGTTCGAATTGTATGAGCTACTTGTTTAGCAAATACAATCCCTTCTAATAGCGAGTTACTTGCTAGTCGATTCGCTCCATGTACACCAGAACATGCTACTTCTCCAACTGCATACAAATGCGGAATCGATGTTTCTCCATTCATATCAGTTGCAATACCTCCCATTAAAAAATGAGCACCAGGTGTGATAGGAATGAGACCTTCCTGCCAATTTATGTTCGACTCTTCACAAATTGAAGTGATTTGAGGAAACCTTATTTCAAACTCTTGAATCTCTGAAATATTTAAATAAATAGAATGGCCTTTTTGTTTTTCTTGATGTATTGCTCTCGCTACGATATCTCTTGAAGCTAAATCTCCCAATTCACTATATGCATCCATAAATCGCATATTCTGTTCATCGACAAGAAACCCACCTTCCCCTCGTACAGCTTCTGAAATCAATCCACCACTTGGAAGCATTGTAGGATGAAATTGGATGAATTCCATATCTCGAATCAGAGCACCTGCTCGGTATGCTAATGCAATTCCATCTCCTGTTACAGATTTATCGTTAGATGTTGTGGCAAACAGATTGCCACAACCACCTGTTGCAATAACCACATCATCTGCCTCATATTGCTTACAATTATTATTAGTATCTATTGTAATGACACCTGTCAATTGGTTATCTTCTATCACCAGCTCAATGGCCATCTCGTTTTCTATCATATGTACATTCTCTTGTATTTGATTAGCATAATAATTCATGAGATGTACACCTATTTGATCACCTCCTGCACGTACAATTCGGCGTGTCGAGTGTGCACCTTCTTTCCCTAATGAAAGCTCTCCATATGGTGTACAATCAAAAGCAATTTGTTCTGTTAATGTCAATATTTCCTTTTTTCCATTTTTGCAAAGAAATTCTACAGCATTATTGTCATTATAATAACTTCCTGCTTTTATGGTGTCTTGTACATGTTGTTGCCAACTATCATCAATTGACAAGGCTGCTGCAATCCCACCTTGTGCTTTTAATGAATTATTATGTGATTTCGTCTCTTTCGTTAGTATTGTTACATCATAATGATGACACAACTCACTAGCTACAACATGCGCTGCAATTCCTGAACCAAGAATAAGTATTTTTTTACGCATAACAGTCACCTTACTTTACAGTTGTCTTTACACCTATATTTACATATAATATAAAGAAAGGCAAGCAAATTTTTTATAAGGTGGATGAATTATGATATATTGTGATTATGCTGCAACAACTCCAATGCTTGATGAAGCGATGGACATATATAGTGAAATAAATCGAAGTTACTTCGGGAATGCTAGTAGTTTGCATGATTTTGGTACAAAAGCAAATGATTACTTACGTCATGCACGAGAGTTGATTGCTCATTGCTTCCGTGCAAAAAGCGAAAATATAATTTTTACAAATGGCGGTACAGAAGGAAATATACTGGCAATAAATACTCTTTTGCGATCTATTCCCACAAAGGATAAGCCACATGTGATTTCAACAATGATGGAACATAGCTCTATTTATTATCATTTACTGTCACTTGAAAAGGAAAATCAGATTGATGTCACTTTTTTAGAGGGGAACAAAGAAGGGCACATCACAATCGAGCAGGTAATCCATGCAATAAAGCCTTCAACAAAACTCGTGACAATACAATACGTGAATGGGGAGACAGGTGTTAAGCAACCAATTGAAGAAATAAGTGCGTTACTTAGCAAAAAAAATATTCTTTTTCATAGTGATTTTGTCCAATCATTTGGTAAAATACATACAGATGTTACGCAATTGCCAATCGACGCAATTACTGTATCTAGTCACAAAATATATGGTCCAAAAAGTGTTGGCGCCATTTATTTCAGAAATCCACATGTGTTAGTTCATCATCCAATTGAGACAAATCACGAATTCGGCTTACGCCCGGGTACTGTAGATGTTGCTGCAATTTGTGCGTTTGCAGTATCTGCAAAAAGAATCCACGAAATAGCAGTGTATGAGCATTTATATCAAGTAAGAGCATATTTTATTAATCAATTAAAACAAAAAGAAATACCCTTACTACCTTTATGCTCAAAAAATAGTTGTCCGAGCATTGTCGGATGCATATCCAATGAAATACAAGGTGATTATTTATTATTAGAATACAATCGTTTTAATATTGCTATTTCAACAGGAAGTGCATGTGCATTAGGCCAACAAGAAATACCACGAGCAGTCTTACCATTACTCGATAACGAAGAGGACGGGAAAAGGTATATCCGCTTTTCATTTAGTCATTTAACGACATTTGAAGAGATTGATACAATCATTATGGTTTCAGCGAAAATTTTTCAAAGATTAGAGGAGGCTCGACTTGCATATGGTTAAAAAATTAATCGGTGAAGAGCGACGAAATGCAATCTGTAAGTGGCTTCAAGATGCAACTAAACCAATTACAGGTGGAGAGCTTGCAACTAAAGCAAATGTTAGTAGACAAGTGATTGTACAAGACATCACACTACTAAAAGCACAGAATCACCCAATTATTGCAACAAGTAATGGATATTTGTATATGCAAACAGAACAAAAAACGATAGAACGTGTCATTGCATGTAAACACAAAGGGAACGAAACAAAAGAAGAGTTATATATTTTAGTAGATCATGGTGTTACAGTGAAAGATGTGATTATTGAACATCCCATATATGGTGATTTACGTGCATCTGTAATGGTCAGCACTCGTTTAGAAGTGGATCAATTTATCACAAATATCGAACAAAAAAACGCTCCATATTTACTAGAGTTAACTGATGGTATTCATAACCACACTATTGCAGCAGATGATACAGAAAAGCTTGATCAAGCATGTCATGTATTAAATCAAAGAGGTTTTCTTACAGTATAGTTTTTTGATATGAATATCAATTGCGTATTAAAAACACTCACAGCATTATACTGTGAGTGTTACACCATTACCACTATGAAGATAATACGGATAGCTCCCCAATAATTCCACAGTACAACCTAGCGACTCCATTTCTGCAATCGCATTTGGAATTAATACATCATCAAGTTTCTGTTCAATATCAATTAAGAAATAATAATTACCAAGGCCCGTTTTCATTGGTCTTGATTCTATTTTAGAAAGGTTTAAGTTACGCCAAGCAAAAGCCGATAATACTTGATGTAATGCCCCTGGTCGATCTGACGGCAACGAGACAGTAATTGTTGTCTTATAACCCTTTTCTTCTAATTTGTTAGAAGTTAATGCATTTTTACTTTTATGTAAAACTACAAAGCGGGTATGATTGTTATCAAAATCATGTATATCTTTTTCTACTATGACTAACCCATATTCTTTTGCTGCTAAATGGTTAGCAATAGCAGCTATTTGCTCTTCCGGATGTTCACTTACATATTTCGCAGCAGCACCTGTTGATCCCATTGTTTGTGCGTCTACATTTGGTAATTTTTCTCGCAAATATGAATGGCATTGTGCAATGGCATGCGGATGTGAATAGATAATTGCTACTTTTTCTTGATACAATGTAACATTGTCTGGATGTACCATTAAATGTTGTCGAATGGGTACAATTACTTCACTCACAATTTTTACATTTTCTTTTTGAATTAGATAATCTAAAGTGACATTCACAGTACCTTCAATCGCATTTTCCAATGGGACAACAGCATAATCAATTTCTCCAGTTTCCACTGCATCGATACATTGTGGAATACTTTTATACCCTTGTTTCTCTTCCCCATTAAACATGGAATCCACTGCAATCTTTGTGAATGTGCCTTTAGGTCCTAAATATCCAACTTTTACTGACATCAATTATGTTCCCCCTATTAAGATACACCTGAACTTAATATTTCTACTTGGTTTACAAATGTGACTTGTTTCAGTTGATGCAATAGTTCATCAATCTCGATTGTCATACCTATCGTATTTAAGGATAATGTCACATTTGCTTTTCCTTGTACTGGAATGGTTTGATGAATTGTCAAGATGTTGCATCCTGCAGTTGCGACTAATGACAATAAATGTGACAATGCACCTGTTTGATCATCTAAATGAAAAAATAATGTGACCATTTGTTCTTTCATCATATGATGAAATGGAAATACTGCATCTCGATATTTATAAAACACACTTCTAGATAGTCCGACACGTTTAGTTGCTTCATGAATCGAGTCTACTTTTTTTCCTTCTAATAATTTCTTTGCTTCTAATGTTTTTTTCATCCCATCAGGTAAGAAATCTTCTCGAACTAAATAGAATTTCTCGCTATTAGCAGGCATTCGTACATTCCCCTTTATTTAGAAAGCACATTTGCTCTATTATTCCATAAATTCAAACTCATACTCCAATAATCTTACAGTGTCTCCATCTTTTGCTCCACGCTCTCGTAATTCTTTATCAACACCCATTCCACGAAGTTGTCGTGAAAAGCGTTGAATCGATTCATCTCTTGATAGATCTGTCATCTTAAATAACTTCTCAATTTGTGCACCTGATAACACAAAAGTTCCATCAGAATCTCTTGTAATACGGAACGGCTTTTCTTGCTTTTCAAATTTGTATACTACTCTTTCTTCTTTTTCCTCTAATGGTTGATAATTTTTCGGGATTTCATTTAATTTATTTGCAGTTACAAATAATAAATCGCGAATCCCCTGTCTCGTTAATGTGGAAATAGGAAAGATAGGATAATCTTGATCTAGCTGTTCTTTAAAAAATGCTAACTGTTCTTCCGCTTCTGGCATATCCATTTTATTCGCAACAATAATTTGAGGTCTTTCCAGTAACGTTGGGTCATATTGTTCTAATTCTTTATTAATTGTCACAAAGTCATCATACGGATCTCGTCCTTCTGTTGCAGCCATATCAATCACATGCAATATGACTCTCGTACGTTCCACATGACGTAAAAATTGATGTCCTAACCCCACACCTTCGTGTGCACCTTCAATTAGCCCTGGTAAATCTGCTAATACAAAGCTTCGATGATCTTCTGTATCTACAACCCCTAAATTCGGAGCTAATGTTGTAAAATGATAATCGGCAATTTTGGGGCGTGCTGCACTTACAACAGATAATAATGTAGATTTTCCAACACTAGGAAAACCAACTAAACCAACATCTGCAATTAATTTTAATTCAATTTGAATATCTCTTTCAATACCAGGCTCTCCATTTTCAGCAATTTCTGGAGCAGGATTACGAGCTGTTGCAAATCGAATATTTCCACGGCCACCTCGACCACCTTTTGCAATGACCGCTTGTTGTTTGTGTTCAATAAGGTCTGCTAATACTTCATCTGTATTCACATCTTTAACGGTAGTTCCTGGTGGTACTTTTAGCACGAGCGGTTCTGCATTTTTCCCATGCATTCCTTTACCCATACCATTTTCTCCTCGTTTTGCTTTGAAATGTCTCTGATAACGGAAATCCATCAATGTATTTAAACCTTCATCTACTTCAAATACAATATCTCCTCCATTACCTCCATCTCCACCTGCTGGACCACCCATAGGTACATATATTTCACGGCGAAATGCTACACTACCATTTCCTCCGTCACCTGCTTTAACATAAACTTTGACTTGATCGACAAACATTTGTCTTCACCTACTTCTTCAATTCTATCCATTCTATCACCAGTTGTTTGTCTGTTTGTTTCTTTATAGAGTGGATATATGATTTTTGCATATACTTTTCGATAAATGTCTTCTCATTATTCAGATGACCCTCAATTAATAGTTCAAGTACGACGTGATTCGCATGATTTGCTACAAAAGAAAGCTTCAATTGATATTCTTCATATTCAACTAGAAAGTTTGTTAAATCGATCAGCATCTCTTCTAAATTCGATTTCAACTGTGTGTCTATTTCATGAATATCTGCTTGAAATAAGACCATTGTAGATATCTTAAGTTGAGTCGAATTCATATTCGTTTGATGAAGAAATACCGTTGTTTTTGGTATTTGCAATTGATCTAGTTTTCTTTCCATATTTGACTTTTCTACAATATCAATTAATTTCTTCTCTGCTTTTTCTTGTTTCCCTAATTGTAAGTATCCCATGACAAGTTGTAAATCATTCAAATAATCATGACGATAATGGCGTAACAATTCGACTGCATCTTTTTCATTCATACAACTAGTCACTCCAAACGAAAGCATAATAAGAAGATTATAGCACACAACAAATAGAATTGCGATATCACGTATTGGAAGATATAAAGTTAGTATAGTACATTGAACATCTATTCTGTTCGTTTAAATTTCTTTCTGTTCAACTATTTGGATTGTCTTCCACATCTAAATGATTATACGAAGTTAGATTCATCTCCAAATTAGGCTTTGATTGTTTTACTTTAAATAATAAAACAACATTTAATTTGACATACAAAAAAGACACACTCAAAATTATGAAATGTGCCTTAAGGTTATGATCTGAGAGGGATTCGAACCCCCGACCCCGTCCCTGTCAAGAACGTATTCTCCCGCTGAACTATCAGATCGCAATATATGATAATTTCCCTATCGAAGTGACGCTTTTTCAACTGAGCTACGGAATAGCGAACAAAGAAATAGTACGTTAACTATATGAAATTATACACATTTTGTCAATAATTATCTTCAACAATTAAAATAAAACTTTGGAACAATGAAGCAATACGAAAAATTCAAATGACGGTTTGCACGTGTACTTTTTTGATAGTTTTGTCACTACAAACCTCTTCAAATGCAGAGTCTTGATTCCTCACCAATCCCAATAAGAAGACTCCAATCTATTTCGATTGGAGTCTTCTCTATCATCCTTATGCAGGATATACACTTACTTTTTTGCGATCGCGTCCGTAACGCTCGAAACGAACTACACCATCCACCTTAGCGTATAATGTATCGTCTCCACCACGTCCAACGTTCTCACCTGGATAAATTTTAGTACCGCGTTGACGATAAAGGATAGATCCGCCAGAAACGAATTGACCGTCCGCACGTTTAGCACCTAAACGTTTAGATTCAGAGTCACGACCGTTTTTTGTACTACCTACACCTTTTTTCGATGCGAAAAATTGTAAATCTAGACGTAACATATCAGTTGCACCTCCCCTTTATTTGTTAGAGATGGATATAAATTGACCATAATCTCGTTCAATGGTTTGTAAAGAGACAACCATCCCTTCAAGCAATAATGATGCTTTATCATCCATGCTTTCATTAGGAATCGTTACTTTTAAATACCCACCATCATCACCAGCTTGATCAATTGCTACATCAATCTCGCATAATTCTAATACCGCATTCACAGCACCGAAGGAAACTGCCGATACAGCTGCACAAACTAAGTCGTGGCCATACGGACCGCTTCCTGCATGTCCTGTTATGGTAAAGGATTTTATCACATTTTGTTTACGCCAAATAGTCACTTTAATCATAAGAAATCCTTATGCATTGATTTTTTCAATAGTCAACTTTGTGTATGGTTGACGGTGACCTTGCTTGCGTGAATAGTTTTTCTTTGCTTTGAATTTGATTACTGTAACTTTCTTTTGACGGCCTTGTTTCTCAACTTTAGCCGTTACAGTAGCGCCTTCTACGAATGGAGCTCCAATTTTAGCTTCGTCTCCACCTACTACAAGAACTTTATCAAATGTTACAGATTCACCAGCTTCAGCAGCTAATTTCTCTACGTAAATCACTTGACCTTCTTCTACTTTCACTTGTTTTCCACCAGTTTCAATAATTGCGTACACAATATGCACCTCCTCATATGACTCAGACTCGCCATACAGGTAGCCCTAATAAGCTTTTCACCTGTTCTGCGCGGTTGTAGCAACAGGTGCTACATAAACAACATGACGATTTTACCACGTATTAGACTAGTTTGTCAATGACAAAATGTTGTTGCGTATCTATATACTCCATGACCATTTCTTTTGTACCAACTCGTTCTGTAATGTATGTATTCTTAGATGAATCAATTAGTACATATACTTCTAAATCGATTCGCTTATTTTTTACTAACATGCTAGTAAATTCAGCTATTTGCTTTGATGTACGAATACAACATGCTTCTGCTTTTGAATCCCCATATTCTAATATTTCTCTTTCTAACCGGTAAGCAACCGATTGGACATTCAAAGATATGTGATTAGATAAAGAAGAATCAGACATTAGTTGCAATAAACTTATTTGTTCTCTTTTTCTAGTCATCTCAAGCAATCCTAATTTCGTAAATCCAAAAATCTCTGTTCGAATAGGGTCTCTTTTGCATCGTTCTTGTAACTGATTTACTACGATTTGTCGTTCTTTTTCGTCTTTCATTTTTAGAAAATCAATTACAATAATACCAGATATATTTCGTTTCTGAATTTCTCTACAGATAGTTTGAATTGCTTGAATATTAATTTGTAATAAAGTAAGTTGTTTGGATTGATTACTTTTAAATTTACTACTATCTATATCAATGACTGTTAATGCTTCTGTCTCGTCAATTGTTAAAGTAATCCCTTCAGTCGTTTGAATTGTCTTCTCTAGACTTGCCTGAAGTAATTGATCGATTGTTTTCCCTTCCATTAGTGGCAGCTTCTCTCTTACTTGCATGATAGCTTTCCATTCTGGATATATCTTTTCCATTTGTTTCATTGTACTATATTGATCAAAAATAATTTCTTCTATTGGTACACTTCGATATTGATTCATCATTTTAGTCGGAATAATGTCTTTACGATAAAGTAAGGTCGGTTTTTTAATTGAATCAGATTGTTGTTTTAAATGTTGAAATGTCTGTCTCAATTCACCCAATTCTTGATGTAATGTTGCTTTACTTTTGTTTACACTATTTGTTCGAACAATTACCCCTTCTTTTTCTAATAGTAATTGTGTAAAAAATTGTTCATATTCCTCTTTTTGTTCTTTTATTTTCTTTGAGACAGCGATATATTCCCCATAAGGTAGATAAACAATACTATCTCCTCCGATTGTTATATTACATGACAATCGTGGTCCCTTATCTTGATATGCTTCTTTTATTACTTGAACAAGTATTGTCATCCCATTTGTCAAAACAGTATGGATAGAGGTGTTCGTGATAAATGGACATTCTTTTTGAGGCAAAAATCCAACAATTCCATTTTCTAATTCCACAAAGGCTGCTTCCATTTTTTTATCTACATTTCTTACTTTCCCAACATAAATAGAACCGACACTCATCGAAAGTGTCGGCCGATCAATTTGAATTGCTTCAACTTTATTATTCTCCACATACAAGCCAATTTTTTCCGTTGACTTTGTCTGAAAATATAGTTTACCCATAGTCGACCTCTTTCTTCTCATCCATGATTTGTTTTAATGTTATATGATAATTTTTATTTTTAAGAAAAAAATGAAGACAGTCTCTTTCGGATAATTCTTCTGACCTTCCATTTATCCAAATTACATTATTTCTATTTCGGTAAAATTGGCGAAATAATGAAAATAAAGAAACCTGTGATTCTGAAAAAATAACCTGCTGTCGTTTATTTTCCAATAGCGCTGTGCAACGTAATAATAAAAAATGCCAAAAAGTATAATGCCTACGTTTCCATTCTAATCGATTTTCCCAAAATAAAAAAATAAAAAGCATAAAAAGACTAAGTGTAAGGAATTTCGTTACATATGCAATTGAACATGTCAAAACAATAAGAAGTACAGATATAACAATAGTGATGCAATTAGCTATATAGTACGGAAATTGATGTTGGCATAATAAATGTAACATTTTACCCCCATCTAGCGGAAGGATTGGTATTAAATTACCCAAAAGTATAAATAAATTATAATACATCGCTATTTGGATTGTCTGATCAGGTAAAAGTTCTAACATGCCAATAATAGAAAAGAAGAAAAAAAGTATCACATGTTGTAACGGCCCTGAAATAATCACAAGCCATTCTTCTTTCATTGGTACTTCTCTATCTTTCTCTACTTCCATTACACCACCAAAAATCCATAGGTAAATGCGTTTTATCTTCCAACCATAATATCTTGCGCAAAGAAAGTGGCCTAATTCATGAATAAATACAATAAAAAAAATAATACACCATTCCACTAACATACCAGTAATTGCCGCAATAATAAAGAAGAAAAATACAATTGGATGTATATGAATTGGTGGAAATTGTTTATTGTTGTTCATGAACATGTATCACCTGAACAGGATCGATAAATTCTCGATTTTTCTCCACTGCAAAATAAATTGCTTCTACAGAATCACTTGGCTTAAATGACCCAATCACTTGATTTG
>JAJUGF010000013.1 GCA_029268495.1 Gracilibacillus sp. | reverse complement strand
TAATATCTAACAAGCATAAAACCCAAACGATTCGTAAATAGCTTTCAAATCGTTTGGATTTTTTAAGGTTAAAGAAATCTATTATCCTAATCTCTAATACATTGCTTTAATCCATAATATGATCAGCTTTTTTTAGTATCACAATACATTCTGATATGATTGATTTATATAATTGCAAGTGTTCTCTTAACTGCTTATTTTCTTCCTCTAAATCATTCATTCTTTTTGTTTGATCAATGGATTGATAGTAATTCGAAATTTTTTCTATGGATTTAATAATTTCCTGAAAATTAACATCCTGTTCACCTGCTACTACTTCTCGATTATACGTTATTTTCTTTCGGTTATTTTTCGCTACTTGTATTGCATCCTCATAATGTTTTCTAAGTGTTGCATTCCACCTAAATCCACATGCCGCTGAAGTCCTGGATAACTTATTACCTGCCTCCTTAAACGCTTCTAATTGCGTTTTACCTTCACGTATATGATGCAACACTGTCTCTGCTAATAGGATATCTTCTTCCTTTGTCCAAGCATCTTGGCGATTTCCTTGCATAAATCCACCTCCTCCATTCTTGCTATCAATGTATGCAATTACTAGAGGAGATAGACTGTAAATTTTCACGATATCACCTAACTATTATATACAAAGCATTTATTCTCATAAAAAAATGCGAGCAACGATATATCGCTACTCACATTTTTCACACAACACATTGTATTTTATTATTGTGCTACAACTTCTTTTCCGTCGTAGTGTCCACAAGATTTACATACATGGTGTGGTTTTGCTAATTCGCCACAATTTGAACATTCTACCATTCCTGGCACATGTAATTTTTTATGTGTACGTCTTTGTCTTTTTACTTTTTTTGAAGTTCTTTGCTTAGGTACTGCCATGCATTACACCTCCTTTAAAGAGAGTCATTATTGTTGTCATCTAATAAGGCTTTTAACTTCTCTAACCGAGGATCAATCTTAGTTGATCGTTCTTCCTCCGTTATCAGTGTCCAACCTTCACCTTGCTCAATTGTATTTGCTTCTAAAATCTCTTTTTCTGCAAATACACGATAAGGTATCTCTAAGATTACATTTTCCTTGATATACGGTACTAAGTCAAGTACCTCTACATTAACCGTATGAACATCTTCGTTTTCAGGATAATCTCTAGTTGTGAAACTTTCCTCCATACGAAAATCAAATGAATACGGAACGTCAACTAAAGTTCTAGCACAAGGTAAAATCATTTCTCCTTGGACAGTTAATTCACAGATAATTTCTGAACCATCCAATTTCGCACTTCCTTGTACATGTACAGGCTCGATACTACGAATATCATTATCCAAATCAGCCAAATCTGATACATCGACTAATTCATCAAATGAAATAGAGTTATCACGAGATTGTTTTAACTTTTGTAATGAAATTTTCATATTATTCACCTCAAGGCAACAAGAAATATTTTAAAAGGAAATCAATCATTTGTCAACATTTTTTCTTTACAGGCTTCTGATAAATTAGTCAAAGTATGCTATACTAATTGATTATAAGACAATTAGCAAAAATAATCGGTATAATAATTAATCATAACACAGATCGTTCAAAAAAAATAGTTAGGAGAATAGAATGATGCAAGCATGTGGTGTAATAGTGGAATACAATCCATTCCATAATGGACATAAATACCATCTTGAAAAAGCTAGAAGTCTTTCAAAAGCTTCCTGTATGATTGCAGTGATGAGTGGAAACTTCTTACAAAGAGGCGAACCTGCTATCATCGATAAATACCACCGCGCTAAACTCGCCACCGAACAAGGGTGTGACATCGTAATTGAACTCCCTTATTATTATGCTGTCCAACATAGTGAATTATTCGCAATGGGAGCAATTAAAATTTTAAAAGAACTCGGTGTACATTCCTTGTGCTTTGGTAGTGAAAGTGGTGAGATAGATGCTTTTCATCAAACGATTGATGCAATTGAAAAAAATCAATTCATTTATCAAGAATCACTAAAAAATGCAATAAAAAAAGGAAACTCTTATCCAAAATCGCATCAAATAGCTTTGAATCGTATATTTACATCTGATACTTCTATTGACATTGGACAACCTAATAATATGCTAGGTCTACAATACATCAAACAAATCCATAATTTAAATGCGAATATAAAACCTTTAACGATAAAACGGGCTCAAAGTAATTATCATGATGAAACCATTTCTTTACCATTTGCTAGTGCGACAAGTATTAGACGTTCGCTTTTACATACAGATAATCATTTTCTACAAGAAATACAAGACTCTATGCCTAAAATGACTTCAAAAACATTAGAAATGTATAAGAAGCAGTATGGATGTTTTCATACATGGGAGGCATATTTTAAGCTATTGCAATATAATGTATTAACTTCAAACGAAAGTGTATTACGAACGATTCATGGAGTAAATGAAGGTATCGAACATCGTATCATACGGACAGCAAAAGATGCTACTAGTTTTCAAACATGGATGCAACTATTAAAAACAAAACGATACACGTGGACAAGTTTACAACGTATATTTACACACATTTTAACGAAAACAACCAAAGAGGAAGTACAACAAAAACTGTTAGAGACTCCACCAATTCGGATATTATCCATGACAGGTGTTGGCAGACAATATCTCAACTACCATAAAAAGGGAACAAATCAATTATTTACAAGTAACAAGAATCCGTTTCCAGATAAGGAGCTGGATGAAAGAATCTCATCAGCATACTACTCTATTATTGATTCAAATATGATGATACATGCAAAAAAACAAGCATACTTGCCACCATATATGGCATAAATGCTTGTTTTTTTGCATGCAATTTATAATGATTGTAAGTATTCAAGTGCATCATTAAAATGATCCACGGGAATAATTTTCATATCTGTTCCGATTTCTTCTGCCGTTTTCTTCGCCACTTCATAATTGGAATCTTCTCTGCCATTCTCATATGGAGCAAAGAAAATGTCGTTTCCTTCATTGTCTGCTGCTATTACTTTTTTGTCTATGCCACCAATTCTACCAACATTTCCATCGTAATCAATTTCACCAGTACCAGCAATTTGCAAGCCATGTGTTAGATCTTCTTCTGTCAATTGATCATATATCTCCAATGCAAACATTAAACCAGCACTCGGCCCTCCAATATCACCACTACTAAATGATAATTCAGGTTGTACCTCAATATCTCGATTTGTGACTAACTGTATACCAATTCCTGGCTTATCATTTAACGACTCTAACTTAGCTAATTGTATGGACTCTGTTCTTTGTTGTTCGTCCCTAACAATCATTATATCTATTTTGTCCCCAACTTTCTTTGATTGGACATATTCAGTTAAATCGGTTGCTTCTTCTATCGTTTCTCCATCTATTCCCACAATTTTATCACCAACTTCCAAAACACCAAAAGCAGGTTTCCCTTCCAATACATCAACCACATATACCCCTTCAAAACGTATATCAATCTCTGCATTTGCTGCTTCATAAGCAACTACAGTGGAAGATTCTTGAGAATTTTCCATCATCATCAACTGTATTTTTCGATATTCTTCTTCGGTCATGTCATCATAAAATACTTCATCAATTGGTACAATTTGATGATAATCCTTTAACTTTGCTAGTAAGTAATAAAAAGGGGTTGCCTGCATTCCTTGAATCGTAACAAGGTGCATATCTCCATCACTCTCATAGCCACCTTCTACTTCTACAACAGGATTAAGCGGATCTGCACTTCCCGGTTTATAGATATAAAAAGGTAATTGATAGATAAAGAATAGTGTGACAATAACAAATATAACGCTAATAAGCACTAATTTAAGTGATTGTTTTTTCATAAAATCTTCCTTTCTAATCCGTCCAAATGAAATCCTTGTATATATTTATATGATACATCATATACCTTTTAGAGAAGACAAGCCATATTTAGTGTTCAATTCGTTCCATGCAAGGGGGCTCTTATTTGAATCAAAAATTTATCTCTTTACTGTACGCAATATGTATTTTTTTTATCGCTTTTTCAATCATTTATTTCCCACAATCCGTGTTGTCCGCAAGCAAGCGTGGGTTAGAAATGTGGGCAACTGTTGTGTTCCCATCATTATTACCATTTTTTATCATAGCAGAATTATTTATCGCCTTCGGAATCGTTCATTTTATTGGTGTATTATTTGAGCCAATTATGCGTCCATTATTTAACGTACCTGGTGTTGGCGGATTCGTATGGGCAATGGGTATGGCAAGTGGTTATCCAGCAGGTGCAAAATTTACAGCAAGATTAAGACAAGAAAATCAATTAACAAAAATTGAAGCAGAGCGATTAGTCTCATTTACAAATGCATCCAATCCATTATTTATAATTGGTGCTGTATCTATTGGTTTTTTCTATGATCAACAACTAGGTATCTTATTAGCGATAACACATTATCTTAGTAATTTTTTTGTAGGACTATGTATGAGATT
This sequence comes from Gracilibacillus sp., assembly GCA_029268495.1. Lineage (GTDB taxonomy): Bacteria > Bacillota > Bacilli > Bacillales > Amphibacillaceae > Gracilibacillus > Gracilibacillus marinus. Next base: position 15,713 of record JAJUGF010000013.1, on the reverse strand, counting down.
CTACAAAAAAGAAAAAAAGATTTCTGTAAATAAAAGTAAATTGTCATTTAAAAAAGCTTTCACATTATTGCATGAAATAAGAATAAAAGACAACCGACCTCTAGGAAAGAAGCTTGGCGATGCTATCACTCAATCGATTCATACATTATTATTGATTGGAGGATTTATTGTATTATTCTCTGTACTAACAACGGTACTAAAAGAAATCCATCTAACTGAAATAGTATCTTCCTTATTTGCCAATACTCTTCCGCTTATTCATTTGCCTCAAGAATTCGCTGTACCATTATTTACTGGGTTATTTGAAATTACAATTGGTGCACAAGAATTATCGACGATTACATCTCAACATGTGCTCTTTTATGCTATTATTTTATCATTCATCTTAGGTTTTAATGGTCTTTCTGTACAAGCACAAGTGGCAAGTATTTTAGCAGAAACCGATATACAATTTTATCCATACTTCATTGCTAGAATATTACACGGGACGATCGCAGCTACATTAGTAACCATCTTGTACCCAATTCTTTATGTAAGTAAAGAGAGCCACACAACAATAGCAACTCAAGAGAATCATATAGAAAATACCTATTTTCAAATATTTGTACAATACGATCAACTAAATATAATGATTACGATTATTTGCTTGCTCCTTTATGTGATTTTAATACTTAACATGAAAGAATTAAAATTATAACATTATTTGTACTTTTTCTTTAATGCTTCTTCTACAATTGGTGGTACTAAATCTGAGACATTCGCGTGATATTTTGCAACTTCTTTCACCATGCTTGAGCTAAGAAATGAATATTGGTTGTTTGTCATCATAAAGAATGTCTCTATTTCTTCATTTAGCTTCCTATTCATTGACGTAATCTGCATTTCATATTCAAAATCCGTCACCGCTCTAAGACCTCGTAATACTACTTGCGCACCTTGATTACTTGCGTAGTCCATCAATAATCCATTACATGCATCCACTCTTACATTGTGAATATGTTCCGTTGCTTGTTCTAATAGGTATACTCTTTCTTCGACTGAAAATAAGGGCGATTTAGATTGATTATTAAATACAGCGACAATCACTTCATCAAATATTTTAGCACCTCGTTGAATAATATCTAAATGTCCATATGTTACTGGATCAAAGCTTCCTGGGCAAATCGCTAGACTTGTCATGACTATCAACCTCTCGTAAAAATTGTTAATCCTGTTGTACTACCTAATTTATCTTTACTCCACTTATTCCAATTAATTGAAGGAGCTTCTAATGTATCTTTCACATCATGCTCACATACAATGATGCCATTATTATTTAACAAATCTAACTCGTCAATCGAATGTAATAATTTTTCATACGAAGTTTGATAATATGGTGGATCAAGGATAATTAAATCAAAGTTGCGTTCCCTTTTATGCAATGCTTTTAATGCTCGAAAAGCATCATTCCTATATATTTCTGTTCTGTCTTCTAATCCTAATGTTTTGATATTTGCTTTAATGGTGGAAATTGCCTGTCCTTGTTTGTCAACTAAGATGGCACAATCCATTCCCCTACTTAGTGCTTCAATCGCCAAGCTACCACTACCAGCAAATAAATCTAAACAATTTCCCCCATCAAAAAAAGGACCAATCATATGAAAAAGGGACTCTTTTACTTTATCTGTTGTTGGTCTTGTTAATTTATTTGGTACACTTTGTAACTTTCTCCCTTTAAATTCTCCAGAAATCACTCGCATACTCTTGCCTACTTTCTCTTCCATAATTAAATCTATCTTACTATAGCATGAACAATCTTATTTCTTCAAATATCGTTTATCTGAAAAATAAAATTTTTCGTATAAATTACTACAAGGTTGTACACACTGTTATTAAAGCAACATTGTTTCGTTGCTTACTCGGAGAAGACTTACCATTCCCCATAAGTTCTTCCTCCGGTTTCTCCTCTCCCTTTATTCTTTTTATTTTCAATGGAAAATAAAAAGAAACCTGCAACTTTATTTAGTTGCAGGTTTTTTTTATTAAATTCCCATTTTGTAATCATATTCTTTTGCTCTATCTTTTGACGCATTTTCGTATTCCGTTTTAACAAATGGTCGATATGACTTCTCTACTTTCGTCACAAATGGCAACTTATTAAATGTTTGTAATGCTTCATCATACAAATCTTGATTCACATATATGATTGCGTACTTTAATTTTTTTGACACATGTATCAAATGTCCATGTTTCTTTAATTGTTTTATATTTTTCATATTATGAAACCATACAATGATAGATTGACGCTTAGTTAACATATTTGCTCCTCACTTTGTATTTATTATTTTCACTACGATGCTCTACAACCACATCCACCGCTACCAGATCCACAGCCACAACCACCATCTTTTAGTAATGCGCCATCTTTAGGTACTTTTATATTTTTACTTACACTAAATGCGATAATTTCACTAATTTCATCAAGAAATTGTTGGAATTGAGTTTCCACTTGCTTATAATTCGCTATAGACTCATGCATGTCCATATCTCGCTTTGCTTCACGAATCTCTTTCATTATTTTACTGTAATCCGGATGATAACGCCCAAACCTTTCCACATCGTCGTACAGTTCTTTTATTTTATTGAAACGGCTTATTAATTGTTGTGCTGTTTCATCTGTTTCTACAGTATGTTTCGCTTTATCATAAGCCAACTTGATATCGGATTGTAGTACCATTTGTCCAATTGCTTCAGATTTATCTAAAATATCAACAATCTCCATTGTTGCTATCATCTCAACACCTCCACCAATATCATACCAACATTTTGAATAAAATAAAAGTAGCAGGGCTATTTTAATCGCGATAGGCCCCTGCCATACTCATAATCATTCGTATTAATTGAATATTTTGTTGTGTCTTCTCTAATCTCTGTGGAAGTGTTTTACCATAATATTGTTTAGATTCTTTCTGTAATTCTGCGATACTTTCATCATTTCTAGAGAGTTGACGATACCACTCTGGATTTTTTCTAATAAAATGCCACAAATCATTCCTACGTTCTAAATAATAATATATTTCCGGTTCCATTCCAGTCACCTACTAATCTTTAATCTGAAAAGAAAAAGGATCTCGCACCGTTCTTTTCGGAGTATTACTTTCTGTGTTATTTGCTTGATATTGCTTTACTAAATTTAATATATGGTCAATTGCTCCATTCCATTCATAGATATGTTTTTCTAATTCATTAATATCAATAGATGCTATTTTATTTAACATTTTTGAATAGATTGGATGACTGTTTTCCTCCTTATTTGTATCGTTTGTCTCCATATAGTCTTTCCATACCACGTCGTCTTCACCTAGCAAAATAAATTGTTCATAACAAGATTGAAATGTTGTTTTATTAGATCTAATAGCTTTAACTACTTGTGGATTTTTTTCTAGGAATGATTTAAAGCGACGAACATCAGGGTGTAATTTATTCACTATTTTCTCATCCCTTCCATACCTACATCTTATAAAATTATATGAACATCATGTACTGGTTGTGTCAGATTTACTAGTATCTTATTGTAGTAATCTCTTTTGCATTAGTTTTGTTTGAGAAAATTCTGAGTATAATACAATTTATTTACACCCACACCTAAATGTGTATACTCATCATTAAGTAGTGCTTGTCTATGTCCATTACTATTCAACCACCCATGTATCACTGCAGGTACATCTATATAATTTGCAGCAATATTTTCTCCTGCAGAAAGATAAAATGCTTCTACCTCTGTTAAACGCTCTTGTAATCCATTACCGTCTGGACTGTAATGTGAAAAATATTTATTTGTCACCATATCTGTGCTATGCATTTTGGCAGCTTCATAAGCTTTATCGTCCCATTTAAGTACAGACACATTGTAATATGTTCTAATTATATTCGTAATATCAAAGATTTGCTTCTCCATACTTTCCTCTAATTTAGTCCATTCTTCATCCGTAGGCTCATCATTTGTCATTAGCTCTCCATAATAGTACACTTCATATGGACGATGTAATTGAAAAACATCTTTGTTCATAAAACGAACACCTACTAACTTATCTGTATAACTGTCCATATATACTTGCCCGTAAATATTATCACTAATTTTAATAACAGGCCTCAACTTTAAATCTTGCTCAGACAATTTAAATTTAATATCATCAAATGCAATTTCATTTTGTAATGTGAACAACTCTGTTAACTGACTATATGTTAATCCTATTTCTAATGGTTGCACATTTACATTGCCTGATAATGTATACAATGTGACAATTGTGTCTTCTGTAACACCAACTTGAATATACTTCTCATCATTTGTATAAAATCTCCATTCATAACCATATAAACTATTTTCTATTCTAGTCGGTTCCCCGTATTTTTGTTCAAAATCTTTAATACTCTTATTTAAATAATGCCAAATAGCACCACTATGTTTTATCACTGGATGTTCTTTACTTATCGTCTCTTTGGCGTAAATGTGGTTATCTACTAATGGTAATTTCGTAATTACAAGTTCCTCTTTATTAAAAGGATAAAAAGAGAGGATAACAAAGGAAAGTACTACTAAAAAAAATATCAATTTTTTCATAAAAATAGACGCCACCCTTTCAGAAATAGGTTATACTAGAAATATATAACGTTAGGCACTTTTTTAATACTGATTGTTGAAATAAAATTGCATCTTTCAACAATTCATACTATTATAGTTTTAATGATAAATTTAAGATGGGGTGAAATGATGAAAATTTTAGACACAGGATTAGATGGATTACTAATCGATCTGAAGCCTTTAGATAAAGGTTTAGAAAACGCAAACTTTGTTAGAGCATCACAATGGGATTATGAAAGAGTAACGTATGATTACAAAATCGGATCTCCAGAAAAGAATATTACGTATTATATCCGATTACAAGGTCATGCTGTAGAAGGCGATGTTGATAAAGGGGATGCAGTCATTAAATTATTAACACCAGTTGTCGGTAAACACTATTATCCACACGGCATAGAGTACGGAGAACAAGAAGAATTTCCACCGAATTTAATTAATCGTGCAAAAAGTGCCTTACAAACGGTAAAAGCAAATATAGAACCATTTACTAAATAATTTTCCAAAATGAATACATAACATGGCTGTATGTATGTACAGCCTCTTTTTTTACTATTACTTTTGAGCACACTTATAATCTCTTCAAGATTTGAAAGGAGTACAATGTATATTTAATGAAAAATTTTACGAAGCAATATTGGAAATTAATTATTACACTTCTAGTATTAGTAGTACTCGGGTATTTCATCTTACCTGTCTCCATTCCTTTAATATTAGCTTTTTTCACTGCGTTAATTCTCATTCCACTCGTTCGTATATTCATTGAGAAGTTAAAATTAAGCAGAAAAATGGCAGTAACTATTGTATTTTTATTATTTATCTTAATAATTAGTACAATAGGAACATATGCCATTGCAAAAACCGTCTCACAGGTAGTGAATTTCACACAGAACCTTCCTGATTATGTAATCCAAATAAACAAACAGATTTTAGAATGGGAGTCTGATTTAGATCATTTCGCAGCAGAAATTCCTGATGAATTAGTCAACCAAGTTAAAGACGAAATAGAGGATACTTTAGTTTCAGCAAGTAACGATTTACGCGAAATTGTTAAATTTGAACGAGTTGCCAAAGCTGTAAGTGCTGTCCCAGAATTGATTGTTAGTTTACTTGTGTATTTAATTGCATTGTTTTTATTTCTATTAGAAATACCGAAACTAAAAGCAATCGTATACAATCATTTTACCGTCAAAACAGCGGAAAAAGTTAAATTTATGAACGCTAGATTATCCTATGTCATACTAGGATTCTTTAAAGCACAATTTCTTGTAAGTATCATTATCTTTGTAGTCTCATTAATCGGATTGTTTATTATCGTGCCTGAATATGCATTAATTATGTCACTAATTATTTGGGCGATTGATTTTGTTCCAATTATAGGGTCTATCGTTATATTAGGACCATGGGCACTTTATATGTTTATTACAGGGGACACTGTTACAGGGATACAATTATCTGTGCTTGCTATTATTTTATTAGCAATAAGACGTACCGTTGAACCAAAAGTAATGGGTAAGCACATTGGACTTTCCCCTTTGGCCACATTGATTGCGATGTATGTTGGTTTAAAACTACTTGGTATTCTAGGATTTATAGTAGGTCCATTGTTAGTCATTGCATTTAATTCTGCAAAAGAAGCAGGTATTATTAAATTAGACTTTAAAATATGACCATAAATAAATTAAGTGAATGAGATTGAGACAAAAAATTCTTTAACCTAAAAAAATCCAAGCGATTCGAAAGTTCTTTACAGAATCGCTTGGATTTTTTGTTTATTAGATAATAACTCTATTTAGTAATGTTGAGATTTTTTTGTGCTAGCAACCACTTCGGCTTGTCTGTTTCTCATTCCCTGTTTTTTCCCCTAAGTTATACTTTTTTTAGCAATGGGCGCTAAAAAGTTAACTAGGAGAAACTACGTACCAAGAATAGCTTTGATTAAACTTGTCGTTTCTCCACCATCATAGAGCACATACAACAATACATAGACTGCAACGCCTGTGATAGCCGTTCCAAACCAAATTACACTTGTTATCGGTCCTATCTTTCGGTGTTTTTTAATGTTACGTTTAAATGCAAGTACCAATGTCACTACTCCGAATATCGCCCCTGTTGTAGATAAAAAGATGTGAAAAATTAAAAATATTGTATAATAAATTTTTAACTCTTCAGGTCCACCAAAACTCGTATTTCCAATAAAAATAGTTCTGGAAATATAAATGATAAAAAAGGCTAAGGCACTGTAAGCAGCAGCAAGCATTGATTTTTTATGTGCTTTGAAACTCTTTTTACTTACTTGCACCCATCCAATAGCAACAAAGATTGCACTAAGAATGATAAAAAAAGTGCTTATCGTCGGTAATAATTCCATCTCATATCCCTTTCATTCGTAAATTCATATTTTTTATTATTTTTGAGCAGGTAATGGATCAATCTTGTCAGCACCATTTCTAAACCAAGGAAAGAATATTCTTGCTAACAAAATTCCGTAAATAATTTCTTGTGTAATCTTCATTAGAATGCCACCTAATTGTTGATCCTCTACTAACCCAAATGGAGAAAACATTTCAGGCCCAGTCAATGTCAAGCCACTTAATACATCTGTAGGTACACATAACGCAAGTGCGTCAATCCATCCACCACTGGCTCCATATGTATCATAAAGACCAGTACTTGCAAAGATGATTAGTGCACATGCGGGTGTGATTAATACACCATTCGCAACCATATACCCGATTTTTAATAATGGGGATAATGTATTCATTTTTTGAATTGGTGTAAAAATTGGCCACCACATAATGAATGCAGCAATTAATATCGTACTTGTAATAACTGCATGCGCCATCTCATTTCCTTTCGCAAAATCAAATATTAATGGAATATGATAAAAAGAAAATAATCCATTAAATAAAATAATAGCAATAAGCGGTTTTGTGAGCAATGCCAACACTTGCTTCAAGATAGGTAATTCAAATACTTTAACCCACACCCATTTAGGTAAACCTTTAATTATTAAGATTGGAAAAACTAAATAATATAATGCCATCTGCACCATATGTGAGGTAAACATAATGTGTGATAGAAGGTCAATTGGAGAACCTTTAATGAGATACAATAAAAGCATACCAAGATAAAAATATGTTCGTTGTTCTATCGTCGCTTGCTTATCATCTTTTCGATTTATAAAGAAGATAAAATAAACAAATGCTAATACAGCAATAAATAACGCATAATATGGACTCCACAATGCTCTAAAACCAAAAATTTGTAAATCTTGCCACATCTGAATCACTCCATTATAGTTCAATACTATTTCTATTATACCTAATTAATAGTTATGAAAGTAGCATAAACACTTAAACATTTCAACAATTTAATGAACAATTCAAAACCCACAAAGAAAGCCTAAGAGTAATAAATACCCTTAGGCTTCTAAATTATATTACCACCAAACTAAAACACCTAAAGCGATAATACATAAAAATGCAGCAAATACACCACCATAGAACATAAACGCAGGCATTTCATGTCCTTTATGACTCATATGCATAAAATAATACAATTGGAAACCTACTTGAACTGCTGCCAACACTACGATAATCGGAATAACAAATAATTTATCAAGTCCTGAGGCAACCATTGAAAAAGCGATAATTGTGAAAATTATCATTAACGCAAATGTAATAACTTGTTGCTTCATTTCTTCTTTTCGTTTTTGTTTTTCATAATCTAATTGTGCTGGATGTACAGAATTCTTATCTGCCATTTTACAACACCCCCATTAGATAAACTACTGTAAAGATAAATACCCATACCACATCAATAAAGTGCCAATAAAGACTAGCAATGTAAAACTTAGGTGCATTGTATAAGTTCAAACCTCTTTTACTATTTCGAATCATTAATGCAACAATCCATGATAATCCAAATACTACGTGTCCCCCATGAAATCCTACTAGTGTATAAAAGGCAGATCCAAAGGCTGAAGAACGTAATGTGAATTCATAATGATGGATATAGTGATAGAATTCGTAAATTTCAAGTCCTAAAAAACCTAGTCCTAATGCAACTGTAATTCCAAGCCATAATTGCATTTTTTTGAATGCATTGTTCTTCATATGATACATTGCATATACACTTGTTAAAGAACTAGTAAGTAGTAGCATTGTCATAATAAACACTAATTCTAAAGTAAAAAGTTCTTCTGAAGATTTTCCACCATTTGTTGAATTATTTAATGCTAAATACGTACCAAATAAGCTTGCAAATAATACTGTTTCTCCTCCAAGGAAAAACCAGAAGCCAATAAATTTATTTTTTCCTTCTAAGGTGGCTTTTTCAGGATTTAGAGGCATCTGTTTTGGATTCAATACATCATGTTCACTCATTATTCCTTAGCCTCCTTCTCTAAATCTTCCTTATGAATGTGATAACCTAAATCGTCTTTAATAGAACGTGTTAACATCGCACCTAATGCAATCCCCATTCCAATAAAGATTAAACTCAACCAAATTGCATCATACTTTTGATAGATAAAACCAAATCCAGCGATAAAGAATCCTAAAGACATTACAAAAGGTAAGATAGAATTATTAGGCATGTGTATGTCACCAATAGGTTCTGCTGGTGTCATTCCACTTCTTCCTTCTGTTTTCTCAATCCATAGTGGATCAAGTCCTCTAATTAATGGTAATTGCTTAAAGTTGTAGAACGGTGGTGGTGATGGAATAGCCCACTCTAATGTACGAGCATCCCACGGATCTGGACCAACTTTTTCACCTTTAACGGACGTAATAACAACATTGTACAGTAATACAATCGTTCCTAATCCCATTAAGAATGCACCAACTGTACTAATCGCATTACCTAAATCTAAATTTTGATCTTCTAAATATACCCAGTATCTACGTGGCATTCCCATTAAACCTAAGAAGTGTTGAATAAAGAATGTCATATGGAAACCGATAAAGAATAACCAGAAAGTTATTTTACCTAATGTTTCATTCAGAATTTTCCCGAACATTTTCGGCCACCAGTAGTGAGTTGCCGCGAATAATGCAAATACAACACCACCAACGATTACATAGTGGAAGTGTGCAACTACGAAATAGCTATCATGGTACTGATAATCTGCTGAAGCTGCTGCTACCATTACACCAGTCATACCACCCATTGTAAATGTAGGAATAAAACCAAGTGAATATAACATAGCAGTGTTTATCGTTATATTCCCACCCCATAATGTAAATAACCAGTTAAATATTTTGATACCTGTTGGAATCGCAATTGCCATTGTTGCGACAGCAAAAATCGAGTTAGCTGCTGGCCCCATCCCTACAGTAAACATGTGGTGAGCCCAAACCATAAATCCTAAAAAGCCGATTAAAACTGTAGCAAAGACCATTGCAGAATATCCAAATAGTCTTTTTTTAGAAAATGTGGAAATGATTTCACTGAAAATACCGAATGCCGGCAATGCTAATATATATACTTCAGGGTGTCCAAAAATCCAAAATAAATGTTGCCAAATTACCGCATTCCCACCCATATTCGGATCAAAAAATCCTGATCCAAATAGACGGTCAAACATCATTAAAAATAGTCCGACTGTTAATGCAGGAAAAGCGAATAGAATAAGTGCACTTGCAACAAATGCTGTCCATGTGAACAATGGCATACGCATATATGTCATACCAGGAGCTCGCATATTAACGATTGTTACAAGGAAGTTAATACCACCTATTAATGTTCCAGCACCTGAGATTTGCAAACCTAAAACATAATAATCTACACCTTCTCCAGGTGAGATAATGGATAATGGTGCGTATGCTGTCCAACCAGCATCTGCTGCGCCACCTGTAATCCAACCAACATTAAGTAAAATTCCTCCAAATAGGAATAGCCAAAAACCTAATGAATTTAAAAATGGAAAAGCAACATCACGTGCACCAATTTGCAGTGGTACCACTGCGTTCATAAATGCAAATATTAAAGGCATTGCTGCCAAGAAAATCATAGTAGTGCCGTGCATTGTTATCAACTCATTGTATAACCCTGCACTGACAAAATCATTCATTGGTTTCACTAATTGCCATCTTATCGCTAACGCTTCTAGTCCTCCAACAATAAAGAAGAATCCACCAGCAATTAGATACATAATAGCAATTTTTTTATGGTCAACAGTTGTTAAGTAATCCCACAATGTTGAGCCAAAACTTCTCTTATTCGTAGCTACCATTGTACTCACGATGAGTTAACCTCCTTTTTTTCATATCTTAAATACAAATTATTGCGCACTATTTGGTGTAATCTCAGATGGCTTCAATTGCATCAAATACTCCGCAATCTTCTCTGCATCATCCTGTGTGATTTCACCTTTATTTTGTAAATATGGCGCACCTAACATACCATTGCCTGGTTTTTTAGAATTTGGGTCCATAATCCATTCAACTAATTCCTCTTCATTGTGTTCAAGTACACCAGCAATTGTTGTTCGATCCCCAAAGTTTGATAAATTCGGTCCTGCTGAAGGTGTATTATCAATCGCGTGACATCCAATACAACTTTGCTCAAATATTGCTTGACCTTCTTGTGCAGTAGTTGTTTCTGGTTGAACATCTGCAGTCACATTTTGTAAATCTTCAACCCATTGGGCATATTCTTCTTTACTTACAGCAATAATTTTAAAATCCATTAATGAGTGCGAATCACCACAAAACTCAGCACATTTACCCCAATATACGCCTTCTTCATGTGCTTGGATATACATCGTGTTTTCATTATCTGGGTTTACATCCATTTTACCTGATAACGCTGGAACCCAAAAAGAGTGGATTACATCACTTGATAGCATTTTCAAGTAAATTTTTTCACCTACAGGAATGTATAAATCTTGACTTGTTTGAATTTCTTCATTTGCATATTCAAAATGCCACCAGAATTGCTTTCCTGTTACATTAATAGTAATGCTATCATCTATTTCTGATTGATCAGCTAAATCATATGTAACTAATATAGTCGGTACTGCAATAATAATCAGTAATAGAATTGGAATAACTGTCCACACAATTTCGAGTGTCTTGTTCCCTTCCACTTGTTTTGGAATGACATTTTCCTCGCCTTTCTTTTGACGGAATTTCCAAACTACATAAATGAAAATTACCATAACGACAATAAAAACTGCTGTCATTACTATAGTACTAATTGTAATGACATTTAAAGATTCTTCTGCCCCATAACCCTTTGGTATAAATGTTGTTAAATTTTCTTTACCACATGCGGAAAGAAGTAACACCATTAAGGAAAATAAGGACAATGTACGGATTTTTCCCATCCATTCTTTCATTCGTTATACCTCTCTTTCTATAGTTAAACTAATAAAATATTTAGAAAAACTTGAAATATCAAGTTCTACTTAACAATTAAAATAATGCAGTTGGAAAACTTATTGTAATCATAAGTATGAAAATAACGGTTAAATAAAGTAACGAATATAGAAACATCTGATTTGCCCATTTCTTATCATTATTCCCAACTTTGAACCCTTTTAATGCTAACATTAACCAAACTACATTCAATATAGATGCAATTACTACAAATACAGTTCCTAAATCATTCATAAAGAATGGAATTGGAAGTAAACATATTATGTATACAAGCATTTGTCTTTTCGTCATTTTAAAACCATATACTACAGGAAGCATTGGTATATTTGCTATTTTATATTCATTTACCTTTTTCATTGCAATCGCTAAGAAATGAGGCGTTTGCCAAATAAAAATAAGTAAGAACAATAGCCATGCGAATGGATGTAAGTTTGGATCAATACACGACCATCCAATTAAAGGTGGAATTGCTCCAGATAAGCTACCAACTGCAGTATTAATAGTGTATTTACGTTTTGTCCACATTGTATACAAAACGACATAACTGAACCACCCAACAAAACCAATAATCGCAGTTTGAGGGGATGCTAATAGTAAAATAGATAAACCAACAATCGTTAAAGAGATTCCAATAAGAAGTATATCACCTAACTTCATTGTACCTGTCACTGTTGGACGTTTTTTCGTTCGATTCATTACTTTGTCAATATCTCTATCATAATAATTATTGAGAACGCATCCACCAGCAATAATGAAGGCAGTTCCGAATACACACACTAATAACATATGCCAATTTGCATAGAAAGAAGTACTAGTAAAGTATAATGCTAACCAAAAACCAGCAAATGCGGTCATTGTATTTGAATTGATGATGCCAATTTTTAATAGTTGCTTCAGATCAGCCCAACTATATAAATAGCTCTTTTTTATATATGATATCATTTGTTCATTTGACTGTAACTCTACTTTACTCAACGTAGATACCCCCTTTCTATGTTTTGTAAACGGATAAGTTGTTTTAACTATTAGCAATGCTATTGTAACATGTATTTGATGTGTTCGCTATTTTACTTAAGGAATGTTTTATAATTGTGACATTTTTGTGAACAATTATTTTTTTTCAAAAAATGATCGATAATTGTCTACTTTTTTGTTATAATAAATTAGAATTAATTGAAACATTTGTACTATTTATTTCTAGCATAATATATGAAAGTTTGGCAAGACTTTTATATATATTTGTATACAGAATTTAATTTTATCTATATATTTAACTTAGATAGCAAAACTTAATATAGTAAAGCTTTTGATTTGTGTGAGGTTCTACTCCCCACTAATCAAAAGCTTGTATTCATGTCCGCCATTCCTGACCTTCTCTCAAATTTTAGGTGTGGCGGACAATTACATTTTGTTTAGAAACATGAATGAGGTGGAACAATGTTTAAAGCGTTAAAGATATTAGCAGTCGCTTCCACACTGTTAATGATTTTTGTATTAGTTGGTGGTGCTTTAGTTACAAAAACTGAATCTGGTATGGGGTGTGGAGCAAACTGGCCATTTTGTTATGGGGAATGGTCCATGGAGATGTTTATTGAGTTAAGTCATCGTATTGTCTCTGGACTAGCTGGAATTACCGTCCTTTTATTATCTGTATTTTCTTGGAAGTTGATCGGACATATTAGAGAAACTAAGTTCCTTGCATTTATTTCTATTTTTTTCTTAGTTTTGCAAGGGTTAATCGGAGCTGCCGCTGTTTTATGGTCACAATCAGATTTCATTCTTGCATTGCACTTCGGTATATCTTTAATCTCATTCGCAGCTGTACTATTACTTACTATCTTAATATTTGAAATTGATCAACGTTTTGATGCAGAATCATTGATTATTTCTGTGTTCTATCGTAAACAATTTATCTATTTAACTATCTATATTATGGTAGTAGTTTATTCTGGAGCACTTGTCAGACATATTGATTCGAGTCTTGCTTGTCCAAATTGGCCATTTTGTGTGAATGCAGCACCTTTTACACTCGACAATAATCTTGGACAATGGGTACAAATGGGACACCGATTATTAGCGGGATTAGCTTTTATATGGACATGGATACTATTCTTTAAAATTCGAAAAGATTATCCGTCTAAAAAAGTAATGATAAAAGGTTGGGGCATCCAAACATTCTTTATTACAATACAAGTGATTTTAGGTGCACTCATCATTTTTACAAAACTCAATTTAATCATCGCACTACTTCATGCATTAGTCATTACATTATATTTCGGCTTATTATGTTACTTCTTATTATTATCCTACCGGAGTATAAAATGAGATTTTTCTAATAAGAGAAATACTACATAATCAAAAAAGGTTCTTTCTTACTTTTCTGTAAGAAAGAACCTTTTTAACTAAAATTTTTATTGATTCACTTTGTATATTCTTTTATTATTGTATACTTTGAACTTTTTCTTATTCTGATTTGTATCATCAGCTTCAGATGTAGTAGTTTCTAATTCACGGTATGTTCTTTGGTAATTTACATGTCGTGCAATATTGTTTAATACACCAACAGAGAACAAGGAAACAAGTAAAGACGTTCCTCCATAGCTAACAAATGGTAATGGCACACCTGTGATTGGTAACAATCCACTTATCGCTCCTAAATTAATCGTAGTTTGAATACCGAACATTGCGGAGATACCTATAGCTAATAAACTACCGAACTTGTTCTCACATTTCATCGCGATAAAAAAACCTCTTAGTACAATAATTGCAATACAACCAATAACAAAGACAACACCTATTATACCTAATTCTTCTGCTACTACTGCCATAATAAAGTCACTTTCTGCTTGAGTAAGATAGCCTAGCTTTTGAATGCCTTGTCCAATACCCATACCACTTAATCCACCTGTAGCAATAGCAATATATGATTGAATCAAGTGATATCCACTCACATCTGGGTCTTGAAATGGCGAGTAAGCACCTGTAAAACGTGATATCTTCTCATCTGTTACCATATAAAAACTCAACATAATTAATATAGTTAAGCCGATTACAATTAAAAATGATAAATGTCTAAATTTGATACCAGAACTAAAAATTACTACACACGCAATAGAGAAAACAATCCCCGCTGTACCAATATCTGGTTGTTGAACAATTAAACCTAGTAAAATTACAGTAACAACAAGTGGTGGTAATACTGCCTTAAAAAAATCATCAATATACTCTTGTTTATTCGTATAAACTGCTGCTAAATACATAACGAGACCGATTTTTACGAATTCAGAGGGCTGTACAGAGAAAGGTCCAATTATAATCCATGATTGAGAATTATTAATTGTTGCTCCAAACAACATTACTCCAACAAGCGAAAGAATTAGAAAGAGTATGATAAATTTCGTTAGTTTTTGATAAAACTTATAATTAAAGAAACATGCAAAAAGAAAACCAACAAGTCCTAACCCTAACCATATTAATTGTTTGACCATCATATAATATGCCGGATCACCATCTAAATAGGAAGTAACCATACTTGCACTATAAATCATCACAACACCAAATCCAGCTAGAATAAGTGGCGGGAACATTAATAAAAAATCAAATGTTTTTCGTTTTTGTTTCATATATGTATACCTCGTTATACACAATTTTAATCATTATAGTAAACAATAATACTTGTGCTTTATTTTAACATAGAATAGTCTTACATC